>CAIUHT010000578.1 GCA_903898975.1 uncultured Planctomycetaceae bacterium | reverse complement strand
GCCAGCGGGGCCAGCGGGGCAGCCGCACCGCCGGGCCGTGTGACGACAGATCTGGTCCGGGAGGAGGCCGCATGAAATTCGCTTTGGCAGGACTGGGAACAGCGACTCCCCCCTTTTCGGTGGCGCAGGCCGACTCGGTGACAGCGGCACAATCTTTTTGCTGTGAGACCGACCAGCAGCGGCAATGGCTGAAGCTGGTCTACCTGCGCTCGGGAATCGAGCGGCGGTTCAGCGTGCTGCTGGAAAACGGCGATCCCGGCATTGCGGGGCGGCAGTCGTTCTATCCACCGCAGGCGGGTCCCGACGACCGTGGCCCAACCACCGCCGCGCGGATGGTCCGCTACGAGCAGGCGGCCCCTGAATTGGCGGCCCGGGCGGGGCGGGCCGCCTTGGCCGATGCGGGCTGGGAAGCCGAGTCGATTTCCCACCTGGTGACGGTCAGTTGCACCGGGTTCGCGTCGCCGGGCTTCGATTTTTCGCTGATTCGCGACCTGGGGCTCTCCCCGGCGGTCTCACGGACACAGGTCGGTTTCATGGGCTGTCATGGAGCGTTGATTGGGCTCCGCTCGGCGGCCGCGTTCGCCACTGCCCAGCCCGGTCAGCGGGTGCTGATGTGCGCGGTGGAGTTGAGCACACTGCATCAGCAGTACGGCTTTCATCCCGAGCGGGTGGTCGCCAACGGTCTGTTCGCCGACGGGGCGGGGGCGGTGGTGGGTGAAGTGACCGAGCACGACGTGCCTGGCTGGGGGGTGGCCCGCCATGCCACGCTGATGCTCCCCGACTCGCAGCAGTGCATGGGCTGGCGGATTGGAGATCACGGCTTTGAGATGCAACTGGGGGCCGACGTCCCCCAGCAGATTGGTCGTCAGTTGGGCCCGTGGCTCGATGAGTGGCTGGCCGAGGCAGGCCGGCGGCGCGAAGACATCAAGAGCTGGGCGGTCCATCCGGGAGGCCCGCGGGTGCTGCAGGCCACCCAAGCCGCGCTCGCCCTGCCCGAGGGAGCGCTGGCTGTCTCGCACGCCGTGCTGCGCGACTATGGCAACATGTCGTCGGCGACCATCCTGTTCATCCTGGAACGGCTGCGAGCCCAGGCGGCCCCCCGGCCCTGCGTGGCCCTCGCCTTTGGCCCCGGCCTGTCGATCGAAGGCGCGCTGCTCGAGTGACTTCCCTCACCCCGCGTCACGTCCCGTCGCCTCGACGCTGACAGCACCATCGCCGTCACCTGCGCCACACCATTGTCGTAGCCGCGCGATTGCCGTCGCCGCACGGTTGCCAACCCCACGGGCAGTCAAACCTCTACCAGGCTCGGCCCCATGGGTCGTTGTCTGTTCATTGGATCCTGCACCCCCCAGTGGAGAGGACCGGCCAATTCGTTTCCCGGTATGGCTCCCCAGCACTCTGTGTGGCAACGGGGGCGAAAACCTTTCCAACACCCACATCCGTCCTCACCGCGGCTGGAACGCCACGCGCTGAACCGCAGCAGTGCGTCGGGCCGGAAGCCGGTTCGGGCCACCCCTGGCCATCCCGTACAAGATCATCCTATTCCGGATCATCCCACTCGAGTCATCCCACTCGGATCATCCCATTCCGGGTCATTTGGGCGGCTTGATTGGCCCAGGCTCCTTGCCACCGGTTCTCTGCGCTCGCACTCCCTTGGGGCAGCGTTCACGTGGCTGTTGAGGCCTCACCCAGCGAGGTTTTGAATCCCTCGCTGGGTGAGTCGGGCGGCTGGTGGGGCGACTGCGCAGGCTGGCTTGATGTGGCGGCGCGGGTCCAGCGGTCGGCTGGGTTCCGGAAGAAACGTCCCAATGGGCTCAGCAGAATGGCGGGCAGAAACACCAGGTCGCCAATCAGCGCCAGCAGCAACAGCCCCAGCATCAGCAGCGCGAACCGCTGCGTGGGGACGAAACTGGCGAACCCGAAGACCGTGGTTCCCGCCAGGCAGACCAGCGTGCTTTCGACCATCGCGTCTCCGCAATGTCGGTACGCCGAGCGGAGCGCCCCCCGTGGGTCCAAACCCCGATCCACCTCCCGGCGAAAAAAAGTCAGCAGGTGCAGCGTGTTGTCGATCGCAATTCCCAGCGCTACGCTGGCGGTGAGGACCGAGCCAATGTCCACGGCAATCCGCTGCCAGCCCAGCCAGCCAAAGATCAACACGATGGGAAACACGTTCGAAGCCATCGACAGCACGCCCGGCAAGACCCCCCCCTGGACCACAATCATCACCAGGGTGATCACCACCAGTGCCGAGACGAAACTCGCCAACAGGTCATCAAACAGCTGTTGCTGAATGCTCTGCACCACTGGCATGATGCCCGTGCAGGTCAGCCTCAGCGAAGCACTCGGACCGACCGTCCCGCCTTTCGCCCCCTCCCGCAAGCCCTCAGCGGCATCGTCGCTGTGCTTCCCGAGCGGATGGACCGGGTTCGCCCCGGCCAACCCCGATTGGCCTGCCGCCAGTTGCAGGCCAGGCTGGGCCCCCACTCCCAAGCCAACTGACGCTTCTCTTAACACTTCTCCCAGCCGTTGCTCGACCTGTTGGAGAAACGCCCCATAGTCAATTGCCGCGAGGGCGCTCACCCGACCGGTGATTCGCCACGACTCTCCCCGCCGGTCGGCGTGCAGGTAGCCAACGCCGATGAGTTGGTCCCGCCCCTGGTCGAGCAGCGCGTTGACCATGCGGGTGAATTTTTCCGGGTCGACACCTGGCGGACATTCGAGACGGGGGGTGAATGTCGCCGCCGAAAGGGTACCCCCTCCTTTCGTCAGCACCGCCAGTTCCTGCTCGAGACGGGTGACCAGGGTCAGCCGCTCGAGGGGACTGAGTCGGCAACCCGGGTCGCAATGCAGCACCACCTCGACGGGCACCATGGGGCCCAGTGTCCCTTCCAGCCAGGCGTAATCGCGAATGAGCCGACTGTCGGGTCCAAACAGCGTCTCGATGCGGACCGAGGTTTCCAGGCGGGCCAGGCCCCACCCGCAAGCCAGCATCGCCAGCGTGGCGGTGGCGGCCACCACGCCGGGCCAGCGGGCCAGTATTCCGGCCAGCCAGTCCCATACCGGGCTTGCCAATTCATCGGTCGCGGACCCGTTCTCCGTCCCATTGCCCGCGTGGCCGCGGTTGACAGCGCGAATGCCAGCGGGAGTCGCCCGACCATCGGCCGACAGGCTGGCAGGTTGGCCCACAGACAGTCTGGCAGACTGGTGCAAACCCTGGCCGGAAGCTTCACCGCCAGACTCCCCAGCGGAGAGCTGGGCAGTCTGTGTGCCCGCCAGGCGACTCCCGACGGTTCGCTTCCAGCCCCGCAGCATCGCCTGGGGCCAGAGCGTGAACAGACCTGGAATCACGGTCAGCAGCAGGGCGGTTGTGAGCACCATCCCAGCCCCCCCGAAAGCACCAAACGCGCGGATCGGCGCCAGTTCGCTCACCATCAGCGAGGCGAGGCCGATTGCCGTGGTCCCCGCCGACAGGGCACATGGCAACCACGCCAGGCGAATCGCCCGCCCGGCAGGGTCGCGATCTCCCCTGGCGTGCGAGTCGAAGTAGTAATTGACCAGGTGAATCCCGCCGCTGACTGCTGCGGTTTGGATGAGCGGTGGCAACACAATCAGCAGGGCGTTCAGCGAGTCTCCGCAGAAGTGCACCAGGGCGAGCGTCGCCAGTTCGCAGAAGACCGACAGCAGAAAGACCACCAACGCGGCACGCCAAGTGGGCAAAAACAGCAGGCACATGCCCAGCACCGCCAGTGCCGAGGGGAGTGCGAACCGATCGAGCGATCCCTGGCTCTCGCGGTCGACCTCGAGCCCATCGAGGACAGGCCCGGCGAGGTGCAGGTCGTCGTCGGGAACATCACAGTGGCGGGTCGCCGTCACCCGAATCAGCGCGACCCAGCGGGCCCGATTCGCAAGAGCCCGCTGGTCGAAGACCACAACCACACAGGTCGAGACGCCATCGGGACCCAGTAGGCTGCCACACAACCGCCGGGCGGCTTCCTCTTCATCGAGGTCGACGGGGGGACGCAACAGCTGGTCGTACGCTTCGACCCCGCTGATGACCTGCTCAAACACCGGGCTTCCATCGGCCAGTCGGAACGTGGGCGATTTGCGAAGCAACTGGGTGAACCGGTTGATCCGGGAATCCTCGACCATTCCCCCGTCCCAGCCCACGATCGCCACGTCGCCCGAGCCGAACATGCGGCGGAAGCCATCGAACTCGGCCCGTGCGGGAAACGTTTCGGGCACCCAGGCCAGGGGCGAGTTGGCATTCACGCGCAGGGCGGCGCGGGCTCCCAGCAGCACCACGGGCAGACTCAGCAATCCGTAGACCAGCAGCAGCCGAAACCTGCGGCGATCCAGATCGGACGTGCTGGTGGGGCTTGATTCAGACATGCGAAATTCGCCTCTGCCCGACGGGGCGTGCTGGCGTCCCGGCGACGTTCTGCGGACAACCCACGCGGGGGATGAAATGGGGCGACGGAATCATCGAGACGCGCACCTGGTGTCGTTGACGCGAATCAGGCGGTTCACTCAGGCGGCCTGAGATTGCTGGCGTGTCGTGGGGGTGGCCGCGCCTGGCGCAGGCTCCCTCGGAACTCGGCCGAGTGGTCCCCAGGGGATGAACGGATAGCCCGGCACGTCACGCTGGTAGTCGCGATAGGCCTCCCCCACGAACTTCGCGAGCCGGAGATCTTTCAGCCAACTCCCGACGAAGATGTAAGTGCTCCAGACCACCAGCAGGATCACGCGGTCGAACGTGAGCCGGGGGTTGAACCAGATCAGCCCGAGGAAGCTGAGATAGATTGGGTGGCGGAGCCAGCGGTAGGCACCGCGGACGCGAAACTCGCGGCGGGGTTGGGGCTGCTGACGAACCCAGGCCAGCCAGGGGGTCAGGCCGGTCTGCCAGCCCAGGCCATTCAGCGCGAGCGAATAGAACAGCGCGATCCAGGAGGCGTAGAACGCGCCCCGCACCACGGTTCGACCCCAGCCGGTGAATTCGCAAAGGATCTGCGAACTGGGCTGCCAGGTGAAGATCACGGTCAACAGGCTGAGGCAAGTCGCCACACAGAAGAACAGGCCATAGAACGCGGGGCTGATGTGGGTTCGCAACCGGTTCCGGGTGGCCGGATGCAACAGCACGCTGTGGGGCAGGGCGAAGGCGAGGGCCGCCACGGCGTTGCCTGCCAATCGCGCCGCCGCCTCGCCCGTTGACACCCGGGGCGCGTCGATCGGCAACGACGGTTCACCCGACAGGAACCTGAAGAGATGCCAGACTGTGAAGCCAAAGAGCACATGGGTGGCCACACCGACCGCGACTCCCGCCAGCCAGCGGGGCCGGGCGATGACCCATGGCAGAGGCAGGGTGGCTACCCCCTCGACTGGGTTTTGGGTTCGCATTCCCGCCCCTCCCGGGGGGTTGGTGTGGGGCGGGCTCGCGGTGGTGACCCGCGACTCACTCACAGGCAACTCCCGGCTTGCGGGCCACCAGGCACCCGTACCGCATCGCATGCGTGCGATAGGCCTCAAGAATGGTGTCGAAGCGATCGAGAAACAGCACTGTCTCGCGGTCGACCGCACGGGCCAGCCAGCGGACCCGGCTGCGGGCCACGCGGTCCCGGCAGATCTCCCAGGTGCGAGCGACCTGATCGGTCCAGTCACGGGTCACTTCGACCTCGAGCCCCGCCTCTTCCATCCAGCCCCGGTAGTCGTCGAAGCTGCCCAAGGAGGGACACACAAATCCCTCGCACACGTCGTACACCAACTGCTCCCGCGACGGTTGCTCCAGGCCATCTCCCGCCAGCCAGGCGCAGATCGAGACCCGTCCCCCGGGCTTCAGCCAGCGGGCCACCGATTGGAAGAACGTCCCCTTGTCGAACAGGTGCTCGGTGCACTCGATGCTCCAGACCCGGTCGAACGAGCCGTCCGGCAGCCGCAACTGTTCAGCATCTTGCCGAAGGAACTTCGTCTGGCGGCCGACTCCTCCCAGGCGGGCGGCGGTGCTGGCCCAGCCCTGTTGCACCCGGCTCAAGGTGACCCCCGTGACCGAGCATCCCAGCGTCTGCGCCAGGTGGATTGAAGACCCCCCCATGCCGCAACCCACGTCAAGCACCTTGTGCCCGGGGGCGATCTGGGCAAGTTCGCACACGGTGTCGGTCAACTGCTGGGCGGCGACCTCGGGCGACTCGTCGGCATGCCACAGACCATGATGAATGTGCCGGCCCCACAGCAGCCAGTAAAACAGCGTGCTCAGTTCGTAATGGCTGCGAATCGACTGCTTGGTCACATGCGAGCAGGAAATCATGGTGGGCAAACCTCGGGTCAGGAAAGGGGACTTTCGCCAATCGGGAAGAGCGGTGTGGCTGCGCGTGCGCGGGGCGGCAGAGGGGCGAGTGGTTGCTGCCTATTGCCGGCGCGGGCCGGATGCCGACTTCTCCTCGGCCCGCGACGTGACGGGCGTCGAGGGTTTTTCGGATGTCGCGCCGACCGCTGGCTCGACTCCCAGCCACAGGTCCCCGTAGATGGTCAATTGGTCGGCGACACCGACCGCGCCAAAGGCCTGGCTGTACGGGGTGATCTGGAAGTCGGTTTGCCGAATGGCGAACGACCCGCGCAGATGCATCAGCCCCTGCGCGGCTTCCGCCTGGGCGGGAAACCTGATCTGCCGCTTGATTCCGTGCAGCGTAAAATCGCCCGTCAGCTGATACTGCTGGGGCTGATTCCCCTGCCGGGGGAGTGGCGTGATGGCCGTCGCCTCGAACACCGCGGTGGGAAAGCGGCCTACGTCGAGCACCGCCGGGCTGAGCATGTTGGCGGTCACCTTGTCGGCGGTTTTGCGGTCGGTCTGACCGGCCAGTCCCACATACGCGCGGGCGGCGGCTGTGTCGGCGGTGAAGCTGCGCAGGTCGAATTCCAGCCGGCCGGCATTCCGCTCGGCTCCCAACTGCAACTCCCCGGCCCGCAACAACCCCTCGATCCCGTGGTCATGCCCGAGACCGGTTTTCCCCACAAACACGTAGACCCGGCTCTGCTGGAGATCGATCTCGCCGGGCTTCAGCACCCGCCGGGCAGGACGTCCCGCGACCCCTGGCCCCGCCTGCGCCTCGGCCCGCGTGCCCCCTACCCATCCCGCCAGCACCACCCCCAAGCCAATCAGCACCAGCAGGATCGGACGGAAGACAGGGAGACGAACGTGGGAAAGACGCATGGCAGCCATCCTTGGCAAAGATTCACGACGGAAAGCGTGGGCCCGTTCGTGCGCCACCCGGGCTTCTGCTCAACATCGGCGGACGCTACCACGAATTTGCCCAAACCTCCTAGACCGGTGCCTGGTGAATCTTGGACATCGGGGTGCAAATTTTGACCAACACCGGGCCCCCGCCTGGTCGCCCGTTCGCCCTGCCGGCTGTCCACCCTGTCCTTCAAGCAGCACATAACGAGCTGCGGCAATTCAGCATCTTAACGTCTTTTTGGTCGCCCACCGCACGTCGACACCCACCTGTCACGAGACGCTGCTTGGCGGCGTGGAGAATTTCTTGCCACGGCACTTGGCCCACGGACGCGGCTCCAGGTTGCCCGCACTGAGGTGATTGGCTCGAACGGGAACACGCCGGGCTCACAGTCCGTTGAGGAGGCCTTCAGCCCTGCAACGCCCGCACCGTCTCTTCCGCCAACCGCCCGGCATCACACAAGGTGCGAACGCGGGCCTGACCGGTGTGGGCCAGTTCCTTGCGCAGGGCATTGTCGAGCAGCAGCTGTTCCAGCGCCTCGGCCAACGCCTGGGGATCATCCGGTGGCACCAGCAATCCGCCCCCGGTCCGCTCCAGCAACTCGGGGAACGCCCCGTGCGCTGGCTGTACCACCGGGACTCCGTTGGCCAACGCCTCCAACACGGACAATCCCTTGGGCTCGCGATAGGTGGTCGGTACCGAGAAGAGATCGAGCTGCGACAGGAACTGCACCTTCCCCTCGTGGCCCGCCGGGCTCCCCTGGTATTCGAACGCGTCCCCCAGATCGGCGGCTTGTCTCCGCAACGCCTCGAACCATTGCTCGTCCCGTACTCCCAGGTAGCCGGCGGCGACCAGTCGCGTGTGGGGCTGCCGGGCATGCAACAGCCGAAACCCCGCCAAGAGATTCTGCAGCCCTTTCTCCGGGCAGATGCGGGCGAAATAGCCAATGGTGAAGGGCTGCCCGGGTTCATTCCGCGGCACTCCCGTATGGCCCCGCAGGTCGATGCTCAAGGGGACGACCCGTCCGCGTTCGCGGGGCCAGCCCAACAGCTCCGCCATGAAGTCCCTGTAATAAGCGCTGTGCGTGAGGAAGCCATCGTACAGCGGGGAGAGTCGGCGGAGCCGTTCGAGTGCCTGCTGGCGCCAGGGCTCAACCAGATCTTGCAGGAAAATGTCGTCCCCTTGCAGCAGGCACCAGATGCGTCCTGGGTAGCGCTGCCTGAGCACCGGAACCAACCCCCCCAGCAACGCGTTGCTCAACAGCACCACATCGGGCGGAGTCCCTTCGAGCAGAAAGTTCACCAGGTCATCGATCGCCTCGCGATGCACGGGGAGGTCGCCGCGCAGCAAGGCGACAGTCAGGGCACCCAGCTCGCGGGCATCGGAGGAAACGCCCCAGCGCGAGGCGAGTTTCAACACCCCGGCTCCATCGAGCCAGCCGCGGAGGAAATGCGGGACGCGGTTCCACCACCGATACCGCGCGGCGAGATAGACATTCACCCCACCCAGGAACACCCGCCGCTGGCTGACGTTTTCTTCATCGACGCGAATGGGTGTGTAGAGCGGAATCAGTGTCACATCGTGCCCCGCCGCCAGCAGGGCGCGGGCCAACGTGTTGTCGTGCATGCACGACCCGCAAAACATTCCCGCCCCCCCGGCGGTCACCACCGCGATCCGCATCGCTCGTCGCACCTGTTTGTGAACGCACACCAGACCGCCGAGGCCTCGCCCGCGGTCAATCCCTCGCCACCACTCGCCGACTTTCCACAAGGCCCCGCGCCAAAGTGCCCGGAGATATTCCCTCGGGAAAGCTCAGGCAAGCCGCCCTTCCAAAGACCGATGGGCCCGTCGGCAGATCGCTCAGAGGGCCCAACCATCTCTGTCCCTGCAGGCTTTGG
>CAIUHT010000577.1 GCA_903898975.1 uncultured Planctomycetaceae bacterium | reverse complement strand
CGAACCCGACCGCGTGCCGATGACGGTCGATACGGTCTTCGATCTCGCCTCGCTGACGAAACCAATCGCCACGGCGACCAGCATTCACCTGCTCGCCGAGCGGGGCCGCCTCGCATTGACCGATCCCGTCGCCCGGCACCTGCCCGGCTTTGAACAACGGGGCAAGCACGACCTGACCATGCTCGATCTGCTGACGCATCGCAGTGGCCTGCTGGCTGACAACGCCCTGGCCGACTACCAGCACGGACCGGAGGAATCACTGCGGCGGATCTGCGCCCTGGGGTTGAAGGCCCCGCGCGGGAGCCGGTTTATCTACTCCGATGTGAATTACATCGTGCTGGGCGAAGTGGTGCAGCGAGTGGCGGGCGAGTCGCTCGCCGAGTTCACCCGCCGGGAACTGTTTGAACCACTGCAGATGGCGGCGACGGGGTATCGTCCGGGCCCCGAGTTGCGGACCCGCACCGCCCCCACCACCCGTCGGGACGGGAAGTGGATTGTGGGCGATGTGCACGACCCTCGAGCGCACCTGCTCGACGGGGTCGCCGGGCATGCCGGGCTGTTCTCAACCGCCAGCGATCTGGCCCGCTTCGCCCGCTGCCTGCTGTCGGGGGGAAGCCTCGAGGGGCGGCAGCTGCTGCGGCCCGAGACAGTGGCGACGCTGACAGCGGGGCACGCGATCCCGGGGGCGACGCCGGGGAGCAGTGTCTGGCGAACCGCCGGGTGGGATCGGCAATCGGGCTATTCGATCAATCGGGGCGTCGGCTTTGGCCCCCGCGCGTTCGGCCACGGGGGATTCACCGGGACCGTGCTGTGGATTGATCCCGACCGCGACCTGTTCTGCGTGTTCCTGAGCAACCGCGTGCATCCCGACGGAAAGGGGTCGGTCAATCGCCTCGCGGGCGAACTGGGCACGATCTTCGCCCGCGCACTGGGCGAACGCCCCCCTGCCCCAGACCCCAGCAGCCCGTAAACCCGTCAGCGCGGCTCGACGCAAGCTGAGCGGTCCGCAGCGCAGCCGGGCTGTCTGGGCAGGCGGGCAGGCACAGCCCGGCGGGCGCGGGTGTCAGGCGACTTCAAAACCGGCTCGCTGCTCGCGGCTGCGCAGGGCATTGGCCGCAGGGGAATCGAGAAACTCCTCCCGTTCCGGGTCCCACCGCAGCGGAGTCGCCAGCTTTTGGGCGATGTTCCCCAAGTGGCACAGGCTGACGGAGCGATGCTGGCTGAAGACATCGGAGATGGGTGTCTGCCGGCTCAGTGTGCAGTCGTAGAAGTTCCCCATGTGGTTGTGGATCGCGTCGATCTTCCCCACGCGGTCGGGACGCTCGGAGTTGTCGTGAAGATAGAGGCGATAGTCGGCTTTGGTCAGCGGTCGAGTGGGGAGTTCCTCAACTGGTCGCCCGGCGATCGTCCCGCGATTCACAAACAGGCGTCCCTGCTCTCCCTCGAACAGCACTCCCTCGCGGGTGTATTCGCCGCGGGGAGAGTCGAGCACTTCCAGCTCAACACCGTTGGCATAGCGGAAGCGGGCGTGGTAGCTGGTGGCGACGTTGTAGCCGTTGGGGGTTTGGGGGTAGCTCGCCGAGCCCTCGATGGCGACCGGTCCCGTGTGCTGCAGCCCGGCACCCCACTGGGCGATGTCGAGGTGATGGGCGCCGGTATCGGTCATTTCGCCTCCCGAGTATTCGTACCACCAGCGGAAGGTGTAATGGCTGCGTTCGGGGAGATAGGGGACGTCGGGCGTCTGTCCCTGCCAGAGGTTCCACTGAAAATGGCGAGGGACGGGCTGAGGTTCGAAGGGGCCACCCTGCGTGTTCTTGCCCAGCACGACGGTGACCTTGCGGAGTGTTCCGAGGCGGCCGGCCTGGACCAGTTCCGCCGCCTGTCGAAACCGCGCGTCGCTGCGCTGCCACGTTCCCACCTGGACCACGCGGCGGGTTTCACGCACGACGCGACAGACGACCTGGCCCTCGGCGAGCGTGAGGGTGAGGGGCTTTTCGCAGTAGACATCTTTACCCGCCCGGCAGGCGTCGATGAGCATGCGGGCGTGCCAGTGGTCGGGGGTGCCAATCAGCACGACGTCGACATGGGCGAGGGCAAGCAGATCGTTGTAATTCTCAAAGATCTTCGGGGTGCTGCCGAAGCTGGCGCGAGCCTGCTCACGAACGTGCCGGTCGACATCGCAGAGCGCGACCACATCGCCATAGGGGAGTGCTTCGCGGGTGATGACCGAGCCCTGGTAGCGGAGGCCAATGCAGCCAATGCGCCAGCGGGCGTTGGGAGAGCGGGGCGGGGTGGAGTCTTCGGCTTGGGCGGCGTGACGGCCCCACGCCGGGCAGGCCAACCCCCCAGCCGCCGTGGCCAGGAACGAACGACGGGAAACAGCGAGCGTCATGACACAGCCCAAACAGCGCGGGGGGCGAACGTGACCAGACCACACCCCGGCACAATACCTTGCCCACCGGGCACTGTCATCCCGCACTGTCATCCCGCACTGTCATCCCAGGCTGCCGACCTGCTGTCGGGAAGCCCAGGAGACCGACGAGGTG
>CAIUHT010000576.1 GCA_903898975.1 uncultured Planctomycetaceae bacterium | reverse complement strand
GTGCTGTAGTTCAGCCATTCGCCTTGCACCACCGCGCCCGCCGATCACGCACTCGACCCGCAGCGCACTCGACCAAAAGCGTACTCCACCAGCAGCGCACTTACCGCGAAGTGCGCTCCGCCGATCTGGCCCGCCCGGTCACGCCCACAGACTAATGGTCGTGGTCGTGGCCCTCGAAGAGCTTGTGCTTCTTGTCCCCCTTCGACTGCACATAGGCGAACAGGTCGAGAATCTCTTCCCGCGTCAGTTTCCCCAGCAGTCCCAGCGGCATGATCGACACGGTCGCCTTCTCCCGCTCGTCGATCTCCCCCTTCTTCACCACCACCGGCTCACCTCGCGCCAGTGGATCGACCAGCACCCGCACCTCGTCCCCCGTCTCGCCCACAATCACCCCCGTCACCGCCTTGCCGCTGGTCAGCACGAAGGTGTAGGGCTGGTACTTCTCGACAATCTCCCGCGATGGCTCCACCAGCGAGTGCAGCAGCGTCTCGGGAGCGTACCGCTCGGCCGCCAGCTTGGTCAGGTCGGGCCCCAGTTCCCGCCCCTCGTCATTCATCCGGTGGCAGCCCACGCAGTTCGTCGCGCGGAACAGGTTCCGCCCCACCTCAAACGACCGGCCCCCCTCCAGCTTCTTCACATCGGCCACCAGGTCGTCGAACTTCCACTCGGTGTTCCGCCCCAGCGTCGTCAGCAACTCGTCCCGAATGGGCAACGGGTGCTTCGCCAGGTACGCCTCGGGATTCGCCTGGTACTCCTCCAGGTTCTCCACCACGTACAACGCGCCGAACATCCGCCGCCAGTGACCCGGGTAGGTGCAGACATACGGGTACACCCCCGGCTCTCGCGGGACCTCGTAGGTCAGCGCCTGGCTCTTCCCCGGTTCCAGCAACCGGCTGGCGAACAGCACCTTGTCGCTCTTCGGGATGTAGTCGTGGTCCTTCGCGTTCGGGTCGCGGGCCTGGGCCTCGGCCAACTGCCCCACCTCTTCCAGCGCGCCCGGAGCCACAATCGCCAGGTTGTGCGGCATGTTGTCGGTGTTCAGAAACCGGAACTCCACCGGCCGCCCCGCCTGCACCACGATCTTCTCTTTGTCGAAGATCATCCGCTCGACCACCGTGCCAATCGCAATCACGGGCACGTCCAGGTTCTCCAGCCGCGCGGTCACTGCCTGCGACGCCTCGGCGGGCAACGTCGCCGCCAGCGACTTCGCCAGCGTCACCGCCTCCACCGCCGGGCCCGCCGTCCGAAACCGCGCCGGGATCGCGCTCAGGTACGCCACCACGTTGTCGACCAGGCCGGGAACCTCTTTCGCCGCGTAGTGCTCGGCGGCAATCCCCTTCAAAACGCCAATCGCGGCGGCCCGGCTGCGACCCCCCTTCACCAGGTTCGCCAGGTCGCGGAACTTCTCGGCCTCGTGCCCGGGAATCGCCCCCAGTGCGCGAATCGCCACATCGTGCAGCGTCTCGGCCGAGCCACTCACCGTCAGCCGGTCGGCCGGAATCTTCTGCTTGCCAAAGCCGGGGCCCGACCACTGCACCTGCAGGCCATCCCCCCCGCCATTGTCGAAGTAGGTCACCACAAAGGCGTGGCCCCCCGCCACCAGGTCGACAGTGGCGGTCGCCTCGGTCATCCCCTGCAACCGGTCGTTGTTGATCAGCAGCCGGTTGTCGACATACATCCGCGAGCCATCGTCCGAGGCGAGGTAGAACGTGTACTTTCCGGTCTCGGGAACCTGCAACAGGCCCGAGAACCGCAGGGCGAACGCGTCCCGCCGCTTCAACTGCGGCACATCGAACACAATCTCAGGGACCACCCCGCTCGCCGCGGGCTTCAGCTTCTCCAGCGTCTCGACCGCCACATTGGGGGGATTGGGCTCGAAGTAATCGACCTGGATCCCCGCCTGGAGGGGGGCGTCCCCGGTGGGCTCGGCGGGCAGATTCCCCGGCAACTCAAAGACCAGGCCGCGGACCGCCGTATACAGCCGGTCCAGCTGCTGGGCCTCCTTCACCACGGGGACCGCCTCGAGCCAGTCGCGGAGCGCCGCCTTGCTGGCCGACGCCGCCAGCAGCGCGGCATCGGGCGACCGGTCCCCCGCCATCCACGCCGCGTAGGCCCATTGCCGGGTCACCGCCGACTTCCCCTGGGCCGCCAGCGCCTCGAGCTTGGCCCGGGCCCGCTGCAGTTCGCCCGCCGGCTGCTCGGACAGGATCTGCCCCAGCGTCGGAATCGAGTCGGTCTGCCCGGCGGCATCCCGCGCGGACAGCACGTCCAGCAGCAGCCCCACCGCGCTCGTCTGCTTCAGCTTCGACAGTCCCGCCAGCGACTCCTTCACCGCGGCCGCCGGGGCGTTTGCCCGGCTCAGAATCGCCTCGTAGACCGCCTCCCCCTTGGGCAATTTCAGCAGGTCATCGACACTGGCGTTTCGCAACGCATAGACCTGGGCCGCCTTCGACAGGGGGGTTCCCTTGGCCACCGCCTCCTGCAGCAGCTTGTCGACACCCATCCGCCCGCGGGCGAAGTTCAGCACAATTTCCAACTCGGGGTCGAGCGGCCGGTTCGAGGCCTCGAAGACCGCCTCGACCGCTTCGCCCGCCTGCGGCCCGGTGAATTCCACCGCCGCCTTGACCGCCTCGGCCCGCACCAGGGCCGCGTCGTCGGTCGCCCCCGCCAGCAGCACCGGTCGCCAGTCGGCCACCCGCCCCGCCCAGTGCCCCAGCGTGCGAATCGCCGCTGCCCGCACTCGCGGTTCGGCCGACTCGAACACCCGCCGCAGCAGGGCCAGGTTTGGCACCCGGTGCTCTTCGCAGACCCACAGGCACTCGAGCAAGGCCTGCGCCTGCTCGGGCCGCTTCACGTCGAGACCCGCGGTGAACTTCGCCATCTCGGCCAGCACCGCGCTCGACTCGCGGCCACTCAGTTCCAGCCGCGCCCGGTACCGGCTCCCGTTCTGCGGAGCCAGGAACGCCGCGAACACTTCGCCCAGCGGCTTCCCCTTCAGCTTCCGTGGCTTCAGCAGGGGCCGCCCCTCGGCGGTCACGCGATAGATCCGCCCATGCACGTGGTCGCGGTTCGGGTCCCGCATGTTGTGCTGCATGTGCCCGATGATCGCGTTGTTCCAGTCCGAGACATACAGAGCGCCGTCGCCCCCCACCTCGACGTCGGTCGGGCGGAAGTTCGGGTCGCTCGAAACCAGCACCGGCTCAATCTCGCTCGCGGTGATCTCGGCCCCGTTGTACTTCACCTCGTGCTGCAACACTCCCAGGAAGCCAATGCAGTTGCAGATCAGGAAGTTCCCCTGGTTCGCCTCGGGGAAGTGGCCGCTCGACAGGATGCCCGTCGCCGCCACGGGCCGCACCCGCATCGGAAACCATGGGCGGTTCCCCACCCCCTTGCCAATGTTCACATACGCCCCGCTCCCCCCGGTCCCGTCGTTCGCGAACTGGTAGCCCCACTGGTCGAACACATCGCCGTGCGGGTTCGGCCCGATCGGGAAATGAAACTCCATCTCGAACGTCCGCGGGTTGAACCGGTGCACGCCGCTCTCTCCCGACCGCACCGTCTTCGTCGGCGTCTCCATCGTCGCCACGTTGAAAATGCCCCGCGACCAGTACAGCCACCCGTCCGGACCAATCAGCATTGCGTTCGCGCTGTGGTGCGAGTCGGCACTGCACACCCCCTGCAGCATCCTGATCTTCACATCGGCCTTGTCGTCGCCGT
>CAIUHT010000575.1 GCA_903898975.1 uncultured Planctomycetaceae bacterium | reverse complement strand
GGGTGGAGGGTGGTGGGTGGAGGGTGGAGGGTGGGGAGTGGGGAGTGGGGGGTTGGGTCTGGGCTGGGGGTGGCGGATGGCTGGGCGATTGCTGACTGAGTCGTTGTTGTTTGCCCGCGTGGAGTGGCATGCCGAGATCGATTCCACGAACACGCGGGCGTTGAGCTACGCGGGGCAGGCCGAGTTGCCCACGCCGTACCTGGTGGGGGCCGAACAACAGACGGCGGGACGGGGGCGGGGGGGGAATCGGTGGTGGTCGGCGACGGGGGCGCTGCTGGTGAGCGTGGTGCTTGACCCGGCGCGCGACTTTGGGGGAGAGCGGGCGATCAGCATTCCGACGTCGAGTTGGCCGCGACTGTCACTGGTAGCGGCGGTGGCGTGGTGTGACGTGCTGGACCGGCTGCGGCCCAGGGAGCGAGTGGGGCTGAAGTGGCCGAATGACGTGCACCTGGGTGGCCGGAAGATTGCGGGGATTCTGCTGGAGTCGCCCCCCCCGGTGCCGGGGGTAGGGCGGCGGCTGGTGCTGGGGATGGGGCTGAACGTAAACAACACGCTGGCGGGGGCCCCACCCGAGGTGGCGGGACTGGCGACGTCACTGGTCGATGCGACGGGGGTGACGCACGATCGGGAGGAGTTGCTGGTGGATTGGATGGAGAGTTTTCGGCAGCGGGCGGGGATGCTGGCCGAGGAGGACCCAGCCCTGCCCGAGGCGTGGCGGGGCCGCTGGGTGCTGGCGGGGAGCCAGGTGACGCTGCAATCGGGGGGGAATGAGCTGGCCGGCCTGTGCCTGGGAATTGACGACAGCGGCGCGTTGCTGATTGACACCCCGGCGGGGACGCAGCGGTGCCATGGCGGGGTGCTGGTCCGGAGCCAGGGACGTGCTGGCTGAGTGGGCGGGTGGGTGCAGGGTTTGCCCGGCCCCTCAGGGGGTCCAGGTGATGCTGTCGATGGCGCGGAGGAGTTGCTGGTCGGCGTAGGGGTCGTTGGACCAGAACAGTCCGACGAACGAGTAGACGCGCCCGCGGCGGCGGAAGCAGGTGACCTGCTTGCTCATCTCGCGGTTGTCGAGGAGGGTGGTGTAGCGCAGCCGGGTGGCGGGCACGCCGTGGATGTCGACCGCCTGCGGTTCCCCCTGGGGTTGCCAGGAGGCGGCGCGGAACGAGCCCTCGGCGTGGTGTTGGGCGAGGTTGAGATCGGCCCGATCGTCGAGACACAGAACCTGGAGGCTGGCCCCCTGCTCGGGGGAGCTGAGGTTGTAGCGGGTGAGAAAGATCTCACCCCCGAGCGAGCCGGGGGGGAGGGTGGAGCTGGCGGTTTGGGTCCACCCATCGGGGACGAGGAAGCGGAGTCCCTCCTGGGGGTTGGAGTAGACGGGGGCATTGGACAGTTCGGGCGCGGCTGGTTCGCGTTGACAGGCGGCGAAGCCGGCGCAGCAGGCGAGGGTCCACAGCAGCCGCAGGCTGCGAGAGCTGCGAGAGCGGGGAGAGCGGCCGGGGGTGAGCGGGGGGTTATTCCACAAGATCGGCATCGGCGCGGGTGGCCAGGGCGTGCAGCACCTCGCGGTCGATGGTGCTTGAGAGGGGGCGGACGGCTCCGTCGGCGAACAGGAAGTTGGCCACCGAGGGGTGTCCCGAGAAATAGTCGTACGGTTCGCACCACCGGCTGTTGATGGTGCGGTTGCCAATGCGGGCGAGCGCCATGGCGGGGGCGAGTTCGATGGTGCTGGTGAAGACGGGTGCCCCGGGGGTGGTGCGAACGGTTCCGGTGGCGACGACACCGGCCCAGGGGGTCTTGGCGAACAGGGCGGCGCGTTCTCCGACGGCGAGCGTCTGACTGGCGCCGTCGGTGATGTCGGCGAGGCGGATATGGCTGTTGCGCTGGAAGAGACCATTCCCCCAGTCGGGGTCGGTGTTGATGAGGCCGAACGAGCCAAAGCAGGCGGCGTAGCTGGTGGTATGGGCGCGAGCCGCGGCCTGATCTTCTTCACTGCGAATGGTGTATTCCCCGGCACCATGATCGCTGGGGCAATTGGCGACCCGCTGGGAAGAGCGGATGAGATCGCTGTCGGTGAAGCGAACGGGGCGGGTGAAATCGATGCGGTTGTAGAGGGGGGCGTTGTCGAGATAGGGGAGACAGAGGGTGAACCAGCTCCAGCCCGGGTCCTGGGGGGGCGACTTGAACCCGGCGGGGGGGGCATCCTTGATGCGGGTGCCCGAGCGGCTGCCTGGGGGAGGCTGGTTGACATCGGGCGGGGGGGGCTGGCGCGGGCCGTTGTAGAGGTACCCTGGCGGGAGCGACCCGTGGGAGTCGTGATACATCTGGAGGGCGAGGCCCATTTGCCGGAGGTTGTTGGCACATTGGGACCGGCGGGCCATCTCGCGAGCGGCGCCCAACGCGGGGACCAGCAGCGCCATGAGGAGTCCCAGGATGGCGATGACGACCAGCAGTTCGATGAGCGTGAAGCCGCGACGTGCCTGCATGCCGACATTCTCCGTGAGAGTTCAACTCTCCGAAGAGTTTAAAGCCACGCCCCCAGAGGGGGCAACAGGCGTTTGGGGGGGTGTCGGTCCCCAATCGCCATGTCACAGGTTGAGCCCCATGAGAACTGTCACATTCCCCTGTGGAGGGGGGGGCGCCTCGACGGGGCGCGGTGTCTCGAAGTCGGGATGGGAACCAAGTGGAATGTTTTCGGCCCGGTCACCAAGGTAAAGTCACCGAGGGGGAGTCTCGCGTGGCGCGGGGTGATTGACTGCGCGGGGCGGGGCGTTTTGCGCAGGATGTGCGGCAAGACGTTGGCTTGCGCGCGGGCGAAGAGCGCGTGGGCGCCACGCCCCGTCACCAGCGCCGGAAAATTCGTCTGATCCGATCCCGCCACCATGGCCGCGGTGATCCTGAGCTTCTGGCGATGAACCCAGTTCGTG
>CAIUHT010000574.1 GCA_903898975.1 uncultured Planctomycetaceae bacterium | reverse complement strand
GGGCGGCGGTCCGTGTCGAATGTTCCGGCCCAGGCGCTGTCGCTGCTGAACAATCCGTTTGTGCTGCAGCAGGCCGACTTGTGGGCCCAGCGAGCCCGCGGGACAGCGGGGACACCAGCCGAGGCGATTCGGCGGATGTACCTGGTGGCGTTCACCCGCGAACCCACTGCCGAGGAACTGGAGCAGGCGCTCGAGTACGTGTCGAGCGCCCCGGATGCCGGGCGGGCGTGGGCCGACCTGGCGCACGTGCTGATCAACGTCAAGGAGTTTGTCTGGATTCCGTAGCGGGTCGGGCGGGGGGCCGGAGTCGCTGGTCCATGGCCGTGGTCCGGTGACGATGGATCGGTGCCAGGGGGCTGGTGCCAGCGGGCTGGTGACAACAGGTTCGCAACAGTGGACTACTGAGGTCGGCTGGGGCGAACTGGCGGCGGGGCGGATTCCAGGAAATGCCTCGGCCCCGGGTTGACGCCCTGGGTCGGGCGGGGTGAGGACGGTAGGTCTGGCTGACCTGAAACAACGAGGCGAGGGACGAGCGATGCAGGGTGAACTGTGGGGCGGGGGGGCGGGGATGGCCGGCTCGCGGCGGGCAGTGCTGCAGCAGTCGGCGGTCGGGTTTGGGGCCTTGGCGCTGCGGTCGTTGCTGCGGCAGGACGCGGTCTGTCGGGCCGATTCGGCACCGCAGTTGGCGGCCCCGGCCCTCGCCTCGGCGGCCGGACTGGCCCCGGCTCCGCATTTTGCCGCGCGGGCGAAGCGGGTGATTTTTCTGTTCATGAAGGGGGGCCCCTCGCACCTCGACACCTTCGACCCCAAGCCGCTGCTGACGCGGGACGATGGCCGGCCCTGTCCGTTCGCCAAGCCGCGGGTGCAGTTCGCGAGCACCGGGAACCTGTTGCGCTCGCCGTGGAAGTTCCAGCAGCATGGGGAGAGCGGGGCGTGGGTGAGCGAACTGTTCCCGCATGTGGCGGGCTGTGTCGATGACCTGTGCCTGGTGCAGTCGGTGCATGGGACGAACCCGGCACACGGCGGAGCGGTGCTCAAGTTGCACACGGGGAGCGACAACTTCGTCCGGCCGAGCATTGGGTCTTGGGTCAGCTATGGGCTGGGGACCGACAATGCCAATCTGCCGGCGTTTGTCACCATCTGCCCGACGTTGGCGCACGGGGGGATCAACAACTGGAGTTCCGCGTTCCTCCCCGCCAACTACGCGGGGACCCCGTTGGGGAATGCGAGTGTCGCGTCGGACAAGGCGCGGGTGCGGTACATTGCCAATCCGCGGATTCCGGCGGGGCTGCAGCGGCTGCAATTGGACCGCCTGCAGGCGGTCAACCAGCACCACCTGGCCGAGCAGGAGGAGGCGCGGACCCTGGAGGCCCGGATCGCGAGTTTCGAACTGGCGTACCGGATGCAGGGGGAACTGCCCCGCGTGGAAGACCTGGCGGGGGAATCGGAGGCGACGCAGCGGCTGTATGGACTCGACAACCCGGTCACGGCGAATTTTGGCCGGATGTGCCTGATGGCCCGGCGGTTCGCCGAGGCGGGAGTCCGCTTCATCCAGGTGACCCACAGCGACAGCAACGTGCAGTGGGACCAGCACTCCGACCTCAAGAACGGGCACGAGAAGAACGCCCGCGAGGTCGACTGGCCGATTGCGGGACTGCTGCGCGATTTGAAAGCGCGGGGGCTGCTGGAGGATACGCTGGTGTGGTGGGGGGGCGAGTTTGGGCGGACGCCGGTGGTCGAGGGGAAGAATGGCCGGGATCACAACCCGGAGGGCTTCACCATGTGGCTGGCGGGGGGCGGGACCAGGGGGGGGCTGCGGTATGGGACAACCGACGACTACGGCTACTACGCCGCGGAAGATCGGGTGCACATCCACGACCTGCACGCGACGATCCTGCACCTGCTGGGGCTGGACCACGAGCGGTTGACCTACCGGTACGCGGGGCGCGACTTCCGCCTGACCGATGTGGCGGGGGAAGTGGTGACGGGACTGCTGGCCTGATCGGGGCCGGGGTCAACCGCGTGAGGGGCCTTCGAGTTGGGCCTTCGAGTTGGGCCGGGCCGCACTGGTCGGAACTGCTGCGGAACTGGGCCACTGGGACTGGGCCACTGGAATTAGGCCACTGGGACCGTGGCCGCGCTGGGCACGCGGGCACGATGTCGACGGTACTGGCGTCGAGGGGATGGGCGTCGCCTGAGCTATTCGAGCTCCGGGGCGGGACTCGGGCGGGACAAT
>CAIUHT010000573.1 GCA_903898975.1 uncultured Planctomycetaceae bacterium | reverse complement strand
GGACCCCATCGGGTGAGTTGGAAAAAACTGGTCTCGTTTGCCCCCGCCCTCTTGGGGTACCTATCGGTCCCCGACCCAAGCGGGCTCGCCGCTTTCGGCGTTCGGTTCCGGGCGGGTTTTCCGCCTGTGGGAACGTTGGCATTTCGGTGAGAATCCAGTGGTGGCTCGGACGGAGCCTCGCCCTGCCGGATGTGTTGTTGCTGGATTTTGATGACTTCGTGATGGTGCCATCGCGCTGGCGGGGGGGGGATTCTGCAAACTGACTGCGGAAAATGGCTGATTTGAAAGTGGGACGGGGTGGCATAGAATCGGGGTGTCATGTCCACGACCTATTACAAACGATTGCGGATGGAACTGCCGCTGGCGGGGACCCTGCTGCCTCCCGCGGTGTTGCCCGCTGGGTTTGGCTGGGTGGGCTGGTCGCCAGCGGTGCTGCCACGGCATGCCGCGACCAAGTTTGAGAGCTTTCGGGCAGAGCTGGATTCGCAGATTTTTCCCTGCCTGGGGGAGATGCGGGGCTGTCTCGACCTGATGAGTGAGATCGCGCAGCGGGCCACCTTTGTGCCCGGGGCGACCTGGCTGATCTCCCATCACCCAGAAGGCCGGGCGGTCGAAGATTGCGCGACCATCCAGGGCTTGGTGCAGCCGGGGCGGTGGGGGGCGATCCAAAACGTGGGGGTGGTTCCTGAGTATCGGGGCCGCGGGCTGGGACGGGCGCTGGTGCTGCAGTGCCTGGCGGGATTCCAGGCGGCGGGCGTCCCACGGGTGTACCTCGAGGTGACCGCCTGCAATCTGCCTGCCGTCCAGCTTTATCGATCGATCGGCTTCTGCCTCGCACGTACGACGTACCGGGCGGTCGAATGCGTTGAGTCGCCCGTGCCCGTCAAGTGAATGCGCCGGGGCGTTGAGCGATGGGGCGGGGCTGTTGGGTGATCCCCACCTCCCCGGCACAATTGCCCTCGATGTGCGGCGATGCGATCTCCTTTCTTGGCAGCGGGGGGCGTTCACCAGCCGCTGGCGTTCTGGGCCGGGAATGACGACAGCGACCGCCCCCGGCTCTCCCGAGAGGCAGTCGCCGCCCTTTTTATTGGCACGGTGGCGATGCACGGTCTGTCGGGAAGACCGGCTTGGTTGGCCGAGGATTCTTGGGCGGGCGGCGGATTGGTTCGCCTGTTGAGGCGCGTTGTTCGCGCGCGGCGCTCACGAGTGGGAGGGGATGCCCGGGGTGGGCGGATGGCTCAGGCGAGGATTTCCCGGACGACGCGGGCGTGTTCCACCCCGGTCAGGCGTTCGGGTAGACCGCCGTGATCGACCGCCAGCGTGAGGTGGTCGAGGCCGAGCAGGTGCAGGATGGTCGCGTGCCAGTCGGGAATGCCGACGCGATCGGCGACCGCCGCGAACCCCAGTTCGTCGGTGGCCCCGTGGGTGGTGCCACCCCGCACGCCTCCCCCGGCGAACCAGCAGACACCGGCGTTTTTGTTGTGGTCACGTCCGGCCTTGCGTTCGTCTTTGTCGGGCGGGAGTTGCGCCATGGGGAGGCGGCCGAACTCTCCTCCCCAGACCACCAGGGTCTGGTCGAGCAGGCCGCGTTGCTCGAGATCGGTCAACAGGCCGGCGATGGGGCGGTCGGTGCGGTCGCACGCCGCCTGCATGTCGGTGGCCAGGCCGGTGTGGTTGTCCCAGATCTGGGCGTTGATGAACAACTGCACGAAGCGGACCCCGCGCTCGACCAGCCGGCGGGCAATGAGGCAGCGTCGTCCGTAACTGTCGGTGGTTGGTTCTCCCACGCCGTAGAGGGCCTGCGTGGCGGCGGTTTCCTGTGAGAGATCGAGAGCCTCGCCCGCCGAAAGCTGCATGCGGGCCGCCAGTTCGTAACTGGCCATGCGAGCCGCCAACTGCCCCTGTCCGGGGCGTTCACGACGATGGAGGTCATCGAGAGCGGTGGTGAGCCGGGCGCGGGCCGGCGCGACCTGCGGCGGTTCAGGCTGGCTGGGTCGCAGGTTGAGCACGGGGGACCCTTGGGAGCGGAAGCGGGTCCCCTGGTAGTTGGCGGGGAGATAACCGGCACTCCAGTTTTCGACCCCATTGATGGGCAAGCCGAGCGGGTCATCGAGCACGACGTACGCCGGGAGATTCTGGTTTTCGCTGCCGAGCCCCCAGGTGACCCAGCTGCCCAGCGAGGGATGTCCGGAGACCATGCGGCCGGAGTGAGCGAGATACAGGGCTGGTTCGTGGGTGATGTTGGTGGTGTGGAGCGAACGGATGAGGGCCAGCTTGTCGACCTGGCGGGCGAGGTGGGGGAGTGCGCTCGAGACCCACATGCCGGAGTCGCCATGCTGGGCGAAGCGGAACGGGCTGCGCATGAGCGCCCCGGCATCTTTCACGTTTTCCACTTCACCGGCGATCTTGGCGAAATACGCCTCGCCATGGTGGGCATCCAACTCGGGCTTGGGGTCGAACAGATCCATCTGGCTGGGACCGCCATTCATAAAGAGCTGAATGACGGCCCGCGCCCTGGGGGGCTGGGGACCCAGGCGGGGAGCGAGGGGGTTGTCCTGGTTCGAAGCCGCGGCGCGGAACGCGGACTCGGCCCCCCACAGCGACCGATCGAACCCCTGCAGGCACGCGAATGCCGCCGCGGGGAGCAGGGAAGAGACCCCCAGGCCGAAGGCCCGTCGGCTGAGGCTGGCTGGGGGAAGCTGGGTGGCGCAGGGGGTCATTTCGGGCTCAATCGATGTACAGAAAGAGGGCCGAGTTCAGGAGGGCGTGGGCCAGTGTCTGCCGGGCCCGCTGGTCGGCGAGTTCCGGGGAGAGGCCTGGTTCCTGCCGCCACGCGGCGGTCAATTCCGCCAGGTGGCTCAGCAGCAGGTCTTGCTCGGCTGCTGTGGGGGGGCGACCGACCAGTCGGCGCATCAGTTCGTTGACGGTCTCGGCGGGCTCGCGGTTCGCGGCGCGTTCGGCCGCCTGGCGCGCCCACTCGCGCACACCGCTGTCATTGAGCAGATGCAGGGCCTGCGGAGCCACGAGGGATTCGTGCCGGGCGAGGCAGTTGGGATTCATCTGGGGCAAATCGAAGCTGTCGAGCAGCGTGACGGGGAACTTGCGGAGTTGCTGGTTGTAGAGGCCACGACGGGGGCCGGCGGTCACGAGTCCTTCGGGGTGGATCTGCACGGGGTCGGGAGGGCCCCCGGGACGGGGATCGAGTTGCCCCGCCGCCAGCCGGAGCGTGTCGCCCAGCTGTTCGGCATCGAGTCGCCGCAAGGCCTGGCGGGAGACAAGGCGGCGATCGGGGTCGCGGCTGGCGGCGAGGTCGGTCACCTGCGACGACTGCTGCCACGCCGCGGAGGTGAGGATGAGCCGGTGCAGGTCTTTCAGGCTCCAGCCACGATCGACGAATTCACAACTGAGCCAGTCGAGCAGTTCGGGGTGAGAGGGGCGATCTCCCTTGGTGCCAAAGTTGCCGAGGGTGCGAACGAGACCCTGGCCAAAGTGGTGATGCCAGGCGCGATTGACGAGGACGCGGGCGGTGAGGGGATGGTGGGGCTGGGTGAGCCAGCGGGCGAAGGCGAGTCGGCGACCGGTGGAGGTGGATCCGGGATAGGGAGGCTTGGGCTGGAAGGAGTAGCCCGGTTCGTGCAGGACGGCGGGGACGCCGGGCTCGACGGGGTGGCCGGGATGGCGATAGTCGCCCCGGCGATAAATCCAGGTGGGGGACGGATCGCCATCGTCCCAGAGGGCGAACAGGCGAGGTTCGCGGGGACGGCTGGCCTGGAGTTTGCGGAGCTGTTCATCGCGGGGGGGGCCGGGCTCCTGCTGTTGGAGTTCGGCGATCTGGCGATCGAGTTCCGCGGTGGTGGTCTCCCAGAGGCGTCGTTCGGAGGAGCGGACGTGGGGGAGGAGACGTTCGGCGAGGCCGGCGTTCAGCGCGCCACCGAACCCCGCGGTTTCGGGCTTGAGCCAGTTGTGTTCATCCCAGGCCCCCTTGAAGACGGCAGCGAGACGGTAGTAGTCGCGCTGGGGGAGGGGATCGAACTTGT
>CAIUHT010000572.1 GCA_903898975.1 uncultured Planctomycetaceae bacterium | reverse complement strand
TGGGCCTCTACATCGCCGCGCTGCAAAAGTTCTCGCAGTGGCTCTCCAACCGCCGCTAGCTCCGCAGCCAGACGAATCCCGCACCGTCCTTCGGCTGCTTAGGCTGTGCGTCTCTCACATCGCGTTCCTTTGATTCTCTGGGTCGGTCGCAAACCGTCGCTGCGACCGACCGGCTCCTCGATCTGGCAGTGACCGCGGTCGGACTGGTTCTGGAGACAATCCGGCTCGAAGAACAGTCGCGTGCAAGGGCCGGGAACCCCCTTGGTCCGGGGGAACGGGCTCACGGGTGCCCCCCGGGGAGGCCCGCTGGCTAATAGACCGACCTCCCCCGGGGGAATCGGGTCCCGTCGATTCAGCCGGGCGATGTCTTCCTCCGGTTGATTGCCAGCCCCGGCGTGATATACTGATTCCACGGTCACGGTCGGCGGGGCTTGCCATTCCCGCCGGGACATACTGTGGCTTCACTGCCCAAGTGGCGAAATGGCAGACGCGCCAGGTTGAGGGCCTGGTGGGGGTATACCCCATGGAGGTTCGAGTCCTCTCTTGGGCACTTGCAGGTGGCACTTTTGGTCGCTTCAGAGCGGGGCTCCCCCCGTGCTGAAGCACCAGGCGGGCTATCGGAATCCAAAGGCGTGCCAGGCGGGACGCAGGTCTCGCCTGGCACGCCTTGTTCCTTTAACTCGCGTTCCACCCCGGTCACCCGGGGCCGGCATTCGTGGGAGCCACTCGGCCCGAAGCGCAAGCTGTGTTGCGGCTCGATTCTGGTCCGCGATTCTGCTCTGCTGGTTGGTTCAGTGCTGCCACAGGGTGGGCTGGGCGGGCCACCAGGTGTCGGCTGTGGGGCTTCTTCCTTGGGACGACGCTCGACACACAGCAGGTCACCCCGGTGCGCGCGGCTCCCTCGCTTCCGCCGTTCGCATTCAAGACGTGCAGGGCTCGGCACTTCCGAGAGACAGATTCCCGTGTAAAAACACCCGAGCGGCTTGCCTCTCGGGTGACCAGTTCTGGGGCCGGTGCCAAGAACACCGCCGGCCTTGGGTGCGTCAGGTGTGTTCCAGCGGAAAGTGAGCATGGCATCACCATCGGAAGGATCGGTCTCCTCCCCCGTCGAGGCCCCCCGCGAGCGGGTCCTGGTGCTCGACTTCGGTTCGCAAACCGCCCAGCTCATCGCCCGGCGAGTCCGCGAACAGAATGTCTTCTGCCAGATCGTCCGTCACGATCTCCCGGTCGCCCGTATCCGTGAACTCGCCCCCAAGGGGCTGATCCTCTCGGGGGGCCCGGCCAGCGTCTACGAAGCTGGAGCCCCCGCCCCCGACCCCGGCATCTTCGAACTGGGCATTCCCGTCCTGGGCATCTGCTACGGCATGCAGGCGACCTGCAAGGCGCTGGGCATCGAGGTCTCGCCCGGGACCCATCGCGAATTCGGCCGTACCCAGTGCCACGTCAAACACCGCTCCCCCCTGTTCGACGGAGTGGGTGAGGAACTGACCGTCTGGATGAGCCACGGCGACCAGGTCCGCCGCCCCACCGAACACTGGCGGATCCTCGCCGAAACCGCCGACTGCCCCGCCGCCGCCGTCGAACACCAGTCCCGCCCCATCTTCGGTCTCCAGTTTCACCCCGAAGTCACCCACACAGCCCTCGGGGGGCAGTTGCTGGGGAACTTCGTCCGCAAGATCTGCGGCTGCCAGGGGACCTGGAAGATGAGTTCGTTCATCGACCAGCAGGTCGCCCTCATTCGCGAACGCGTCGGACACCGGCGCGTCATCTGCGGACTCTCGGGCGGGGTCGATTCCTCGGTCGTCGCCGCGCTCCTGTTCAAGGCCATCGGCCCCCAACTGTCGTGCATCTTCGTCGACAACGGGCTGCTCCGCGAAAACGAGGTCGAATCGGTTCGGCAACGCTTTGGCGAACACTTCCGCACCGACCTGCACGTGGTTGACGCCTCCGAACTCTTCCTCCGCGAACTCGCCGGGGTGGTCGAACCCCAGGCCAAGCGCAAGATCATTGGCCGGGTTTTCATCGACGTCTTTCGGCAGGAAGCCCGCTCAATCCCCGACGCCCACTTCCTGGCCCAGGGCACCCTCTACCCCGACGTCATCGAGAGTGGCGCGAACACCGACGGGCCGGCAGCGACCATCAAGCACCACCACAACGTGGGAGGGCTGCCCAAGGAACTGGGCTTCGAACTGATCGAGCCGCTCCGTGATCTGTTCAAGGACGAGGTCCGGGCCCTCGGTCACGAACTGGAACTCCCCGAAGAAATGATCTGGCGGCACCCCTTCCCGGGTCCGGGGCTCGCCGTGCGGTGCCTGGGCGAAGTGCGGGCCGACCGCCTGCGCGTGCTCAGGCAGGCCGACACCATCGTGATCGAAGAGCTGCGCAAAGCCGGGTTGTACCGGCAGGTGCAGCAGGCGTTCGCCGTGCTGCTGCCCGTGCAGAGCGTCGGGGTGATGGGCGACTTCCGCACCTACGACGAAGTGGTCGCGGTCCGCGCAGTCACCACCGAAGACTTCATGACCGCCGACTGGGCCCACCTGCCCCACACTGTGCTGCAGTCGATCTCGACCCGCATCACCAACAGCGTGCGGGGGGTCAATCGTGTCGTCTACGACATCAGCAGCAAGCCCCCCAGCACCATCGAGTGGGAGTAACTCCCCTCGCCGGGGCACGCTGGCGGTTTGGGGATCGCCGGCGAGAGTGGAGTGGGCCGGGCCTGTTGTGGTGAGCCTTTTCCAGAATGCGATTGCGGCCGGGCCTTGCAGGCGGGCCGCTCAACGGGGGCCACTCATCGGGGGCCACTATTCAGCCGGTTTCAATTCCAGCCAGGCCCGGCCAAGCCAGCGCGGGAGATCGCTCGCGATCAGTGCCGGTTCGCTCAGTTCCCGCACCGCCAGGTCGGCGGCCCGGCCATGCAGCCAGGCTCCCAGCTGAGCCGCCTCAAACGCCGGCCACCCCTGTGCCAGCAACGCGGTCACAATCCCTGTCAGCACGTCCCCCGTCCCCCCCGTCGCCAGGCCAGGGTTGCCTGTCGGATTCACCGCCACCCGCCGGCCATCGGTGATCACGCTCCCCGCTCCCTTCAGCAGCACCACCAGTTGATGCCGGCGGGCGAACTCGGCGGCCAGTTCCAGCCGCGCGGCCTGCACCTCGGCGGTCGACTTCCCCAGCAGCCGCGCGAACTCGGTGGGGTGCGGGGTCAGCACCCGCGGACCCGCCGTCCCCCCGCGTGGCTCCAGCCCCCCCTGGGCCAGGCAGTTCAACCCGTCGGCGTCGACCACCAGGGGCACCGGCAGTTCGGCGTACAGGCGGCGGACCAGGTTGCTCACTCCCGCACCAGTCCCGCACCCCGGCCCCACCGCGACCGCTGACATGCCCCCCGCCCACGCCACCACCGGCTCGAGCGACTCGTGTGCGAATTGCCCGTCGGGACCAGCCGGAAAGGGACGCACCATGTAACTGGGCTCGGCCCCCGCGACCAGGGCGTACGCCGGTTCGGGGACAGCCAGGCTGACCAGTCCCGCTCCCCCACGCAGGGCCCCCAGGCCCGAGAGGATCGCCGCCCCGGTCAGCCCCCGGCTCCCCGCGACCAGCAGCACCCGCCCATACGTCCCCTTGTGCGATTCCCGCTCCCGTCGGGGTAACGCGGGCAGGTTTTCGACCCGGTCCAACATGCGGGGCTCTCAGTGTGTTTCGATCACAGCGGCCAGGAACAAAGCAGGACGACAGCCACGAACGCCCGTGAGTTGCAGGGGCTGCGGCTGTGGCGAGCACCTC
Organism: uncultured Planctomycetaceae bacterium; assembly: GCA_903898975.1. Taxonomy (GTDB): domain Bacteria; phylum Planctomycetota; class Planctomycetia; order Planctomycetales; family Planctomycetaceae; genus UBA10511. The sequence continues at coordinate 5,541 of CAIUHT010000572.1, read as the reverse complement.
AGGTGTGTGGCCCGCCCAGGGGGCTGATTCACTCCGTTTGCGGCGGGGGGGCTTCCAGCCCGGCAATCACTTTCAGCAGCGTGGCATTGTCGGTGAATGGCTCGTAGCCCCGCTGTGCCCAGACCACCCGTCCGTCGCGGTCAATCACAAAGGTGCCGTGTTGCAGGTCTTCATCACGCTCGCCGGTCGCGGGAGTGAAGACCCCGTACAGGTTCGCGACGCGATTGTCGGCGTCGGAGAGCAGCGGAAAGCCAAACCGCCCGTGACGCGACATCTGTCGATTCGAGTGCTCGGGGCTGTCGGCACACAGCGCCAGCACCTGCACCCCCAGCTTGTCGAACTCGCCGTAGTCATAGTCAACCTGGTACAGCTGCGCCACACAGTGACTGCACTGGAAGCCGTAGTAGAAGACCAGCACGACCGGGCCGAGCGCCCGCGTCGCCGCCAGTGAACGCGGGCGTTTCTGGCTGTCGGGAAGTTCGAACTCGGGGGCGGGCTGCCCCAGCAGGGGGTGTGGCTGACTGGGGACCGGGGCGAACGCGGGGTCCAGCCGCCAGCGGGCGGCGCGACTCGCGGTCGATTGAGCGCCCACCGCTTGCAGGTACTCGCGGGCATCGCGTGAGACGTTCCCCGACGGGACCAGGCCATACCGCAGGCAGACCTGCCGGCAGCGTTCGAGAAACGCCGACTGCCCTGCGTTGAGCGGCGTACGGAGATGCCACGACACCAGCCCGCCGTAGAGCGTCGCCACTCCCAGCAGCAACAGCAGAAACAGCCGGCGGGGCCAACTGCTGCGATGCCACAACCGCAGGGGGCCCAGCAACACCGAGGTCAGGCTCATGGAACTCACGTTGCAAAGAGCGATGACCACCCACCGACCGGGAGTCACCGCGAAGGAGGCCGAGGGGCCAGGCGTGGCACCGGGCCGGCGACGGTGCCAGCCCGGTCACCCGCAGGCCCCTACGGCAGCTTTTGACCGAAGAGCCACACCAGCAGCTCCGGGTCATTGTAGGCGGGCCCCCACGAGTTGTGCCCGATCCCCGGGTATTCGGTGTACTTGGGCGTTCCCCCCGCTTTCTTCAGCGCGTCGATCATCTCGCGCGACCGCTGCACCTTGACCGCGTTGTCCTGGTCGCCGTGGAACGCCCAGACCGGGAGCTTGGCCTTCACCATGCCCGGGGCCCCGGCAGGGTCGCCCCCACCGCAGATCGGGGCGACGGCGGCGAACTTCGCCGGGTAACGCTGGGCCAGGTCCCACGTCCCATACCCCCCCATCGACAATCCGGTCACATACAGCCGCTTGTCGTCCACGGGGAATTCCGCCTGCAGCGCAGCCAGCATCTGCAGCACCAGCTGCATGGTGGGGCCGGGGTCTTTGGGCATGTCATGCCGGTCGGCACTCCAGTCGACCTCGACCCACTTCCGATCCTTCGGGCACTGGGGCGCGACGACAAAGCACGGGTACTTCGCGCGATTGGCCGGCTGGGCGAAGGTGTTCATCCCATGCACGAGCTGGACGTTGTTGTCATCGCCCCGCTCTCCCGCCCCGTGCAGGAACAGCACCAGCGGATACCGCTGATCCCGTCGAAAGCCTTCGGGAAACAGGATCCGGTAAGGCAATGTCTGCCCGTCGGCGTTCTTGAAGACCCGGGCCTGAAAGGCCTGCTCGGCCTCGGTGGCTCCCTGGGCCAGCCCGGCGAACGCCACCCCCGCCAGCAGTCCTCCGCACACCATCGTCCACGATACGCTCATGTTGTCCTCGCGGTTGGAACGAACCAGGCGGGCCACCCTGTGGCTCCCGCCTCAAGCACAGTTTACGCCCCCCGAATCGACACCGCCATCACCCCACCCTCCAGGCCACTTGGGGAGTTCGTACGACAGGTTTGCAACCTGTCGAATCCCCCGCAAGAAAACCCACCGCCTGGCAACCATCGCACCTCACAGAGTGAATCACCATGCACAAAAAGGCATACACAAAAAGGGGTCATTCTGGTTTTACGAGAAAGGGGACACCCAAAAAAGTAGAATGACCCCTTTTTCCGGGGGTGGTGGAGATCGCTGGGATTGCCCCGGTTCCCCGGGGTTGGGACAATTCTGCCTCATCAAGTTCTGTTGGACGTCCGCCCGATTCCGATTCTCTCCTCCGCCGTTGTTCGCCGATGACCGCATCGCCCCGTCGTCTCTCGACCATCGCCAGTCCGCTGCAACGCGCCGAAGACCACGCCTTCTTCGAGCGGGAACTGGCCGGGTTTCTCCCCGACCGCATCTTCGACGCCCATTGTCACCTCTGGCGGGCCGGGGATGTCCCGTTCAAGCTCCCCGGGTATGAACAGGGGGTCGGGGCGGCCGAGTACCTCGCCCTCCTTGCCGACCTCCACCCCGGTCGCGAATACGCCGCCCTCTTCCTCAGCTTCGCCATGCCCGATCAACCGGGCAGCCGCGACCGCATGAACGCCTTCATCGCCCAGCAGACCGCCCTCGACCCAAGGTTTCGCGGCGAATTCTTCGTGCAGCCGGGCGATGACCCCGAGTGGGTCCGGCAGGAAGTCCGCCGCCTGGGCCTGCACGGGCTGAAGTGCTACCACACGTTTTCCGCCAGTCAGCCCACGTGGCAGGCGGGCATCGAGACCTTCCTCCCCGAACCCCTGGTGCAGGTGGCCCATGAAGAGGGCTGGGTCATCACCCTGCACATCGTCAAATCGCGGGCGGTCGCCGATCGCGAGAATCTCGAATGCATCGCCCGGTACTGCCGAAAGTATCCGAACCAGAAGCTCATTCTCGCCCACTCGGCCCGGGGCTTTCAGCCCACGCACAACCTCGAAGGGCTCCCGGCACTGCGGGGACTCGACAACCTCTGGTTCGACACCAGCGCCAACTGCGAGCCAATCGCACACCAGGCGATCTTGCGAATCCTCGGGCACGAGCGGCTCATGTATGGCAGCGATCTGCCCATCAGCCACTTCCGCGGCCGCTCGCTGGGGGCGGGCGACTCGTTCGTGTGGCTCTACGAACAGACCCCGGTCTGGGGCGAACGCCACAACAAGGTCGACCCGGTGCTGATCGGCCTCGAGCACCTGCGGAGCGTCAAGTGGGCCTGCTGGTCGGAACGCCTGACCGACAGCCAGATCGAAGATGTTTTCTGGAACAACGCCGCCCGCCTGCTGAACGTCTCCTAAGGCCGGCCCGCTCCAGGTTCCCGCCACTCGCCCCCGGGCGACCAGGCCCGGCGTCAGCCCCCCGTCCATTGCCGTTCGCATCACTCCCTTCACCGCAGCTTCGTCCGCATGGCCCGCCCCGTCGATTCGTCGTCCCCCGCAGACAGTGCGGGCCCTGCCTGCGAGCCCGGGCCCGCGGTTGCCACTGGTCCCACCCGGCATCTCGACTGGTTCTCGGGAGCGATGGTTGTGGCGGCCAACATGGTGGGCATGGGGGTCTTTACCACGGCGGGATACATGCTCGGGGCACTTGGTTCGCCCCCCGCCGTGCTGCTGGCGTGGGTGGTCGGGGGAATCGCCGCGGTGTGTGGCGGGTTGTGCTACGCCGAACTCGGCGCGGCCCTCCCCCGCAACGGGGGCGAGTTTCAGCTGCTCTCGCGGATCTATCATCCGCTCATCGGACTGACGGCAGGCTGGATTGCACTGGTCGTTGGTTTTGCGGCTCCCCTGGCGTTTTATGCGCATTTCTTTGGCACGTACCTGCACGGTCTGTGGCCCCAGCTGCCGGTCTTCGCCGGGGGGCTGCTGCTGATTGCCCTGGTCACCCTGCAGCGGTCACTGCATGTCGCCGAGGGAACCCGCCTGCACAATGCCATGACCCTGGTTCGCCTGCTGCTGGTGGCGGGCCTGGCGGTGGCTGGGCTGACGCTGGGCGACCCGACGCGGTTGTGGCCCGCGACCGCGCCGCCCCTGTCGCAGTCTGTCTGGCAGGCGGCCTTCGCCGTGCAGTTGGTCTACGTTTCGTTCGCGTATTCGGGCTGGAATGCCAGTGCGTACCTGCTGGCCGAGTTTCATGACCCCCGCCGCGACATGCCCCGGGCGGTGCTGCTGGGAACCGGGCTGGTCTTGCTGCTGTACCTGGCGCTGAATGCCGGGTTCCTGATGGCGGCTCCCCCCGAGGTGCTGGCGAACCAGGAGGAAGTGGCGAAACTGGCGACCGAGTCGGTGTTGGGGCCCCGGGTGGCGCGAGGCGTGGCGGGGCTGATCGCGATTGGACTGCTCACAACCGCGTCGTCGAATCTGCTGGCCGGTTCGCGGGTCTGCCAGGCGATGGGTTCGCTCTATCGACCACTGCGGTTCCTCGACTGGCAGGCCGGTTCGCGCGCACCGCTCCCCGCGATCTTCCTGCAGGCCCTGATGGCTGTGGGGCTGCTGGCGACCGCCAGCTTCGAAGGACTGATGAATTACATCGGGCTGACCCTCTCGCTCTCGGCGATGGCGACTGTCGCGGGACTGTTTGTGCTGCGGTGGCGGGCCCCGCAGTGGCCCCGGCCATACCGCTGCTGGGGCTACCCCGTCACGCCACTGGCGTTTCTGGCGCTCGAAGGCTGGATGGTGGTGCACACGCTGCAGCAGAAACCACAGGCGGGGCGGTGGAGCCTGGTGACCATCGCCGTGGGTCTGCTGGTGGCGAGCGTGGTCTGGTTCGCCGCCGGGTGCCCCGCCGATCGCTCCGACTCCCCCGACTGATTGTCACGCGACTGATTGTCACGCGACGAGATCTCGCGTGACGGAAGCTCACGCGCTCGGCGGGCCTTCACGTCGCCCGTTGCCGACAGCGACGCGGAAAGAGTCGTCGCCCCTGTGCGGACAAGCCAGGGCCCGTCGCGCCCAATCGCCACCCCACGGCGCCCCACCGCTCCACCATTCGAATGCGGGTTCGGAATCCAGCACGCGGGCAGAGGTCCGTGCCGCGGCAGCCTCGCCGGGGAGTTGGGTCATCGCGCCCCCGGGGCTGGCACAGCAGGTCGGCACAGGGGGGCCGCGCGGCAGTCTGTTTTCGCAACCGAGGTATCCTTTTCAAAAATCTGGTGGAAAGGAGCGAGACAGCGCGGAGAGGCGGGAATTGTTTCCGTTTCAGAGAGTGGGGCCCTTCGAACTCGCCGTGCAGTCGGCAGTCGCCAGTGCACTCGCAGTCACCGCCCGCTGTGCTGACCCAGGTCTTGGGCAGCGCAGGCTTCTCACCCTCCCTGCCGGAGCCCGTCCCATGTCGCGTCACACTTCGCGTCCGTTTTTTCATTGGACTTTGGTAACCGTGCTGACCATGGGCCTGCTGCTGCCAGCGGGAACCGCCTGGGCTCACCATGGCGGAGGTGGTGGAGGTGGGGGAGGGGGCGGCGGCGGTCGCGGCGGTGGTGGGGGGGGCGGCGGCATGGCGATGGCCGGCGGAGGTCGCGGAGGTCGCGGAGGCGGAATGGGCAGGGCGGGAGGCCTGGGCTGCGGTGGTGGCGGGGGGGGTGGCAGCGCGGGAACTGGGCAGGCCCAGGCTGGCGGGGGCACCAGCACCGCGGCGGCCGCCAGTGCCGCCTCGACGGGCTTCAACCCC
>CAIUHT010000571.1 GCA_903898975.1 uncultured Planctomycetaceae bacterium | reverse complement strand
GGTGCCCGCCCAGGATGATGTCGCACCGGGGCTATATCAAGCGGATGGAACTGTCGGCGTATCGCAGCCAGAAGCGGGGTGGTCGCGGGGTCGCCGGGGCGAAGGCCGACGAAGAAGACCCCATCGCCCAGCTGTTTGTCGCCAGCACGCACAACTACCTGCTGTTCTTCACCGATCGCGGCAAGGTGTTCTGGCAGAAGGTCTACGACCTGCCATTGCTGAACCGCACCGCCAAGGGGCGGGCCGTGGTGAACCTGCTGAGCCTGCAGGAAGGGGAGAAGGTCTTCAACTGCCTGGCGGTGCGCGAGTTCGATGACGTCCGCCAGGTGGTGATGGCGACCCGCAACGGCATCGTGAAGAAGACCAGCCTGTCGGAATACAGCCGTCCCAAGGCGGGGGGGATCATCGCCATCCGCCTCGACGACGGGGACGAGCTGATCGACGTGGTGCTGGTCTCGCCCGGGCAGGATCTGCTGATTGCGACCAGCCAGGGGATGGCGATCCGGTTCTCGCAGGAAGATGCCCGCAGCATGGGCCGCGCCACGTATGGCGTGAAGGGAATCAACCTCGCCACGGGCGATTACGTGGTGGGGATGGTCGTCGCCGATCCCGAGATGGATCTGCTGACAGTCTGCGAGAACGGCTACGGGAAGCGGACGCCGTTTGGCAAACTGGAAGAGACTGGCGACGAGGCGGCCGAGGAGGGAACGGGGACCGCAGAGACGCTGCCTGCCGCGACCGACGCGGGCGATGCCGCCGATGACGCTGGCGATGAGGCTGGGGACGACTCGGGGCGGGGGACCCCGGCGGGCTACCGTCGGCAACGCCGCGGTGGCAAGGGGTTGCGGAACATCCGCTGCAGCGAGCGGAATGGGCGGGTGGTGGACGTGATTGGCGTCTCCGAATCGGATGAGGTGCTGATGGTGACCGCCGGGGGAATCATCCAGCGAATCCGCGCCACCGACATCAGTCGCATTGGCCGGAACACGCAGGGTGTCCGCGTCATCCGCCTCGATGCGGGGGACAAACTGGTGGGCATGGCCCGGGTCCCCGCGGAGGATGGCGAGGAAGCCGCCGGCCCCGACGCGGCGCCCCCCGAGGCAACTCCCCCCGAAACAATTCCCCCCGAGAAAACTCCACCAGCGAACCCATCGGCCTGATCCCCCCTTTGGGGCACTCTCTTTGGAGAGGTCCCTGTTGGCGGGTTCCGGTACGTCTGGTGCCGGGACGACTGGTGCCGGGACGGTTGGTGCCGGGACGGTTGGTCCTCGAATGCCGGTTTGACGGGTGGAGGCTTCACGGTCTGCTGGTCCGGCCTTCCCGCGCCCGACTGTAGGGATTCGGGCGGTTGCGAACAGGCGACGATCCAGTCGGGCGGCTTTGCAGTTGCTCAACGCGATCCCGTCGGTGCCAGTCGTGGTGACACGGTCCCGGCCGGTCAGGGTGGCGGCGGCGTTGGGGACTGGTCGGGGACCAACTTGATGGTCGCCATGGCTGGCGAGCGCGTTGCCTGGCTCGCCCCTGCACTCAGCCTGTCAAATTCCCTGTCTTGCCGGTCGCAACGGTTTGGTTGTCGGGTGATCCGGGCTTCACCCCCCGAGGCGGTCGCTCCCCTTCGCCGGGCTGCTTTCGTCCCGACTTGGGGTCTATAATCGAGGGACGGCCCCCTCAGGCCTCCCGCCACCTTCCACCCCCGCACTCCCCCCCGGCGAATTGTTCGCACCATGCAACAAGAGCCGTACCGCTTCGAGACCCCGCTCGCGACTCCCTCCCCCTACGTGTTGGGCGAGGGGCTGGTCGGGCTGTTGCCCGCCGAGTTGCACCGCCTGGGGTTCGACCGCTGCTTCCTGGTGACCAGCCGCAAGCTGTTTGAGCTGTGGGGTCGCGACCTGGTCAAGCGCCTCCGCCGCGATTCGGTCCGGGCGACCGTGTTGCTGGTGGGCGATGGCGAAGACCAGAAGAGCTGGCGGGTGCTGCAGCGGTTGAGTGAGCGGCTGGTGCAGGCCGGGGCGACCCGAGACTCACTGCTGCTCGCGCTGGGTGGGGGGGTGATCGGGAATGTCGCGGGGATGGCCGCGGGGCTGCTCTACCGCGGCATTCGGTTTGTCGAACTTCCCACCACGGTGATGGCCCTCACCGACAGCACGCTCAGCAACAAGCAGGCGGTGAATGGTCGGCGGGGGAAGAACCTGTTTGGTCTCTACCACGCCCCCCGGCTCATCTGGGGTGACGTGGCATGGGCCCGCAGTGAACCGCTGCGCCAGCAGCGGAGTGGCGTGGTCGAGGGGATCAAGAACGTCTTCATTTCGCAGTCGGGTCCCGCCGGGGCCGAGGCGATTCTCGACGCCTGGGATCACGCCGACCTCCCCCGCCTGGTCCGCCTGCTGATCGAATCGAAGTTCCCAATTCTGCGGGCCGACCCGACCGAGAAGGGCTCGGCGGTCATCCTGGAATACGGGCACACCTTCGGCCACGCGATTGAGTTCCTGGCCCAGGGCCGGCTGTTTCATGGCGAGGCGGTGGCGATTGGCATGTGCCTCGCCGGCGAACTGAGCCACGCGTTGGGCCATCTGCCGGCGAGCGTGCTGGCCGACCATTACCACCTGCTGGGCGATCGGTTGGGAGCCCCGACCGCGTTCCCCGACTGGCTGGAACCCGAGTCATTGCTGCAGGCGATGCAGAACGACAACAAGCGGACCCGGCAGGGGTTGGGGTACCTGCTGCTCAAGGGCTATGGTGAATTCGTGAATCCAGCCGGGGATCGGCAGATTGGCGTGGAGAGCGAGATCGTGCTCGAAACCCTCCGCCGGGCGCAGGCCCGCTCCCGCGAGACCAGCCCAGCCAGTCGCTGACGCACCGTAGGCAAACCGCCAGGCTCCGCCACACCGTGGTGGCAGATCGTGGCCTGGTCGCGAGACTCTGCACCACCAGTGACTTCGCAGCGCGAAGGGGGGGCAATCGCCACAACCCTGTCGCTGCCGGGCGGGCTGCTGTTCAGGCTGGCTCCCGGTCGGGTGCCTGATCAATCGGGCGACCGACGAACGAGTCGGGTGGGTGAAGCCGGCACGATTGCTGAGGCCAGCGGCGGCTCACGAACGGTGACTCACGAACGGTGACTCACCAGCGGTGACTCATCAGCGGTGACTCATCAGCGGCGACTCATCAGCGGCGACGATCACCAGTCGCGACCTGAAGCGGGGCGGGGCTGTGGCAGCCGAACTGCCCGCTAGCCAGGTTGCTGGCTGGCAGCGGGCGATTCCGGGGCACAGAGCGACTGTCGATTGGCCGGGCGCCCGCTCTCGGGGCCGGCTGATGGGTGCTGGTCCGCCGCCTGTGAACTGCCGGGGGCGGGCCGCACACCGCGGTTACTTGCCCGCCAGATCGCTGGGGGCGCGCTTCGTGCATTTGCAGTCCAGTTGGTGCAGTTCCAGCCCGGTGGCCCACGAGTCTCCGGAGACCGAACTGTGGCCGGGGGTCTCGGGAATACCGCACAGCGGCTTGCTGCGGGAGGGGTCGGCCAACACCTCGGCCAGCGTGGTGACGCGGAACGTTTCTTCGACCGACTCGAGGGCCGAATCCATCCGGCGATGCAACGGGCAGAGTTCGGTGGCGTGCGACATCAGCCCCAGTGGGCAGGCGCGAATTCGTCGAATCGGATCGACCGCGTTGACCACGTCAAGCACCGTCAACTGATCGGGAGTCCGTGTCAGCGCATAGCCCCCCTGCGAGCCTCGCAGCGATTGGGCAATGCCCCCCCGCACCAGTTGTTGCATCACCTTGGCCATGTAGGGAAGCGGCACCCGCGTCTTGTCAGCGATCTGCTCGGTGGTGCGGTGCTTCGGGGCCCTGGACGCCAGGTAAGTCGCCGCCCGAAGTGCGTATTCGACGGTCGTGGTCAGCATTTGAATTGGTTCCTTGAAGTGACTGTCCTGCAGGGGAATAGCCGCACGACCTGTGGGCATCCGCCACCAAGAAGCAACGAAATACGGTTTTTTTCGTATCGCAGACACACTGCCGAAAAGGCCCGCACGATTTGCACGAATTTCTGCAGTTTTGCACCACTCCGGGCTGTAAGGAGCCGATCGTGAATGCGAGGCCAACCACCGCGCCCGAACTGTGCCGGGCCACCACCTCAGGGCCACCACTGCCGGGCCGTTCCACCACGATTTCTGGGGCCAGGGTCGCGGCCCAAACCGGCTCTTTGTCCGGCCGCGCCGTCGCGAAATCCCGCGGCCAGGCCGGGGGCAGCCCAGCCCTTTCCCAGTCCCCCGGCAGGGCGACCCGCCCATCGGCAACGCCCGCAGGCGGCTGCGGCCAAAGTGACGCCGCATACCTTGCCGGGCTTCACCTCGGCGCGGTTTCCATCAACGTGGTTTGACCCGCCGGACGCTGACCCGACGGACGCTGACCCGACGCGCTGTGTCCCGACAGGCTGTGTCCCGACAGGCTGTGTCCCGACGGGCTGTGACCCGACAGACCAGGGGCCCGGCAAGCCCCCTCCCACCAGCCTGACTCCACACCGCAATTCAGCGGGCGTTCATCCCCGGCCGGGGAGGGAGTCCCAGAGTTGACCCAGGCGATGGGCCGCCAGTGACCGGGCCACCAGGAACAGTTTCCGCGTGCGGGTCAGCTGCACCCGCTGCGAAAAGACGTCGTAGCCAGCCCGCTCAATCTTCGTCAGCAGGCCCCCGTAGATATCGACCATGGTCCGCAGGATGGGCCGGCCGGGCGGGTCGAGATACTCGAACAACGGCGGAATCCGCGCATAAAACTCCCGGGCCCGCGCCGCCTCGAACGCCAGCAGGTCATACACCGCCGGGGGTGGTGTGGCTGTCCCCAAATCGGCGGCTGCCACGCCGAACCGCCGCAGATCCTCGGCGGGCAGGTACACCCGTCCCAGCCCGGCATCTTCCCGCACATCCCGCACGATGTTCGTCAGCTGCAGCGCGGTCCCCACGTCGATCGCCACGGAGACCGCCCGGGCATCATGAAAGCCCCACACATGAATGCACGCCAGCCCCACTGCTCCCGCCACGTGGTAGCAATACCGCTCCAACTCGGGAAAGGTCTCGATGGTCACCGGGCTCAGGTCCATCTCGACCCCCGTGATCACGTCGGTCAGGTAGCGGATCGGGACCTGGTGCCGGGACAGCATGTCGGCGATCGCCGGCCAATACTCCCCCGCCGGCGGCGTTCCCCCCGTCGCTGCCAGCAGTT
>CAIUHT010000570.1 GCA_903898975.1 uncultured Planctomycetaceae bacterium | reverse complement strand
GAAGACCCGCTGCTGCTCGAGGAACACAAGGGGGCCCCCACGCACGAACAACGGCGGCCAGCCGAGTGCGAGGTCTCGGCGACCCGGTTTGCCCTCGCGATGATCGAAAAGCACCAGTTGCGGGGGAAGCTGTGCCATTACTCGGTCGGGGAGGGACTGCCCCTCATCAAGGCGGCCCGACAGCGGGGCGTGCCGGTCACCTGTGAGGTCACCCCGCACCACCTCTACTTCGATATCAACGACCTGACCGACCAGAATCGGGGCTGGATGCAGATGAATCCCCCGCTGCGGAGCCGGGCCGACCGAATGGCGATGCTCGCCGCACTCCGCGAAGGGACGCTTGATTACCTGGCGACCGATCATGCCCCGCACTCGCTGGCGGAAAACGAGCGGGGCATTTCCGGTCAGCCTCACCTCGACACCTACGCCCCGTTCGTCACCTGGCTGCTGCTCGACCAGCACTTCACGCCGCAGCAGGTGCATGCCTTCTGCTGCGCCAACCCGGGGGACTTTGTGAACCCGTATGTCGGCCCGAGGAAGTTCGGGCACCTCGCCCCGGGCTACACCGCTTCGCTGACGGTGCTCAACCTGGCTCGCCCCACACTGGTCCGCCGGGAAGATTTGAAGACCCGCTGCGGCTGGTCTCCGTTTGAAGGGGTCAGCTTCCCCGGGAGTGTCGAGGCGGTGTACCTCGACGGAGTGCTGCAGCCGGGCTGACAGTCGGTGCGCTGGCGCGGGCCCCTGGGCCCCGGCGCGGCACGGGGGTTGCAGCCTTCCAGGGGAACCACTAATTTGCCCGAGAAGCGGTGGCAATCACGGCGATCTGGCGGGGCGCAAGCCCCGGCGAAAGCCGCTCGATTTGCGGGAGCCGCGTCAGTGAAGAGGTGGCCACTGTTGGGCTGACCAGTGTCGGGCCGACAGTTGGCGGGGCGTCCCGTCGGGGCTGCCCCTCGCGTTGCACACGCCCTGTCGGACCAAGGAGTTGTCCCATGAAGCGCACTGTTCCCTGGTTGGCCGCGGTTGGCTTCGCCCTGCTGGCGGGAATTGCGGCGGGCAAGCGTGCGCCCCAGACCGCCGAAGCGACCGCCGTGGCGACCGCCGATTCCCCGCTGAAGGTCGCGGTCGAAGACCGGAATCCGTGGACCAGCCAGCCCCTCAATCGCTCGCCCCGCGACTTTCAGTTCGCGGTGGTGACCGACCGGACGGGGGGGCGTCGGCCGGGAATTTTCACGCAGGCGGTTCGCAAGCTGAACCTGTTGCAGCCCGAATTCGTGATGTCGGTGGGGGACCTGATCGAGGGGTATTCCGAAGATCCCGCCCAGATCGCGATTGAATGGTCGGAGTTCCAGTCGAAGCTGGCGCAGCTTGACATGCCCTTCTTCTACACCCCGGGCAACCACGACCTGTCCAATCCCAAGATGCTGGAGACGTGGCAGACCAAGTTCGGCCGGACGTACTACGAGTTTCTCTACGAAGACACACTGTTCCTGGTGTTGAACACGGAAGACCCGCCGCGGGGCGAGCCCTATCGCTTTGGCGAGGCGCAGCAGCAGTGGGTGCGAGAGGTTTTGCAGCGGCATCCGCAGGTCCGCTGGACCTTTGTGTTTCTGCACAAGCCAGTCTGGATGTATCCCGACGAGATCGACTCGACGGGCTGGCCCGCCATTGAGCAGGCCCTGGGCGACCGCAACTACACGGTGATTGCCGGGCACATCCACCGCTACGCCCGGGTGGTCCGCAAGGGGCGCGACTACATCATGCTGGCCACCACGGGAGGGGGCTCGCAGTTGCGGGGCAAAGAGGTGGGCGAGTTCGACCAGGTGCTGTGGATCACTATGAAGGGGAACACCCCCATTCTCGCCAATGTGCTGCTCGACGGGATCGAAGACAAAGACTTCATCACCATCGCCGAGCCCAAGCCCAAGCCGAAACCGGCCGCCGCCCAACCCGCCGCCAAGTAATCGATCAACGTTGGGGCCGTGGTGCCGGCTCGATCCCCCGCGGATGTTCGTTCCCTCTTCGCCCCGTTCGCTGTCCCGTATTTCCAGGTCGGTCCGTAGCGGCGATAACTCCCTGTCTTGGCCGAGTCGGGGGCCAATTGAACCGGGAATGGGCAGGGTTGCCGGAGGTT
>CAIUHT010000569.1 GCA_903898975.1 uncultured Planctomycetaceae bacterium | reverse complement strand
TGAACGAGTCTGAGAAGATTGGCTACATCCGGCTGACCGGCTTCAGCCGGCACTCATTCCGCGAGCTGCAGGAAGCCGTCGAGCAGCTGCATAAAGAGGGACTGAAGGGGCTGGTGCTGGACCTGCGGTTCAATCCCGGCGGGTTGCTGAATATCGCTGTTGAGATTGCCGACCTGTTCATTGAGGAAGGGAAGATTGTCTCGACCAAGGGGCGGAACACCGTCGAGCGGCCGGCGATGGCTCGTCGCGAGGGGACGCTGCGGGACTTCCCGATCGCGGTGCTGGTCAACCGTTTCAGTGCGTCGGCCAGCGAGATTGTCTCGGCGGCGCTGCAGGATCATGGTCGGGCGGTGATTGTGGGCGAGCGAACGTACGGGAAGGGGAGCGTTCAAAACGTCATCGACATGGAGAACGGCAAGAGCGCGATCAAGCTCACGACCGCCAGCTACCACCGGCCGAATGGCAAGAACATCCATCGCTTCCCCGACTCGAAGGAAGAGGACGATTGGGGCGTGCGGCCGAACGAGGGGTACGCCGTCAAGTGGAGCAACGAAGACCTGGTGCGGTACGACGCCTACCGCCGGTCTCGCGACGACATCCGCAACGCGGCCCCCCCCGCCAGCGACTACGTCGATACGCAGCTGGTCAAGGCGCTGGAGGCGCTGAAGGCTCCCGCTCCCGCCGCGGGAGAAGCCAAGCCCGCCGACGAGGCCAAACCACCTGAAGACAAGCCCGCCACGGAAAAGCCCGAAGCTGAGAAGCCCGCAACCGAAAAGCCCGAGTGACGGGGGGCTGAGCCCGGGCACGGTGGCCACGGTGACAACGCCCCGCGAGCAGAGGCCTTGTCCTCAAGGGGGCTGTATCAGTTCGTGGGCGGTCTCAGTTTGTGGGCGGTGTCAGTTTGTGGGCGGTGTCAGTTTGTGGGCGGTGTCAGTCTGTGAACTGCGTCAGTTTGTGAACTGTGAGCGAAGGGCAGTCAGCGGCACGCAGTCAGTCCGGCTGTGTCGTCCGATCGGTCTGTGGGTTGGGTGGCCGGGCCAGATTTCTGGCCTGCGGAGTGGCTTTTCAGCCGTTGCCGTTGTCGTTGTCGTGCGGTTCGTCGTTCCCTGCCTGGCGGGTTGTGCCGCGTGACCAGTTTGCCCACCACCACGTCTCCCGCCCCCCGCCGCCTGTTGGCGATTGAGACGTCGTGTGATGAAACCGCGGCCGCCGTGATTGATGAGCGGTTGCAGGTCCTGTCGAATGTGGTCAGCTCGCAGTCGGCCCTGCATCGCCGCTTTGGGGGCGTTGTCCCGGAAGTTGCTTCTCGGGCCCACGTCGAACTGATTGTCCCGGTGATCGATCAGGCGCTGACCCAGGCGGAAACAACCCCGGCTGAGTTGTCTGCGATCGCCGTGGTGAATCAGCCCGGGCTGGTGGGGTCGCTGCTGGTGGGGCTGACGGCGGCGAAGTCGCTCGCCCTGGCGTGGGGGCTGCCACTCATTCCCGTGGACCACATCGCCGCCCATCTCTACGCCTGCCGGATGCAGGCGGGGCAGGATGTCTTCCCCGCCGTGGGGCTGGTGGTCTCGGGAGGGCACTGCAATCTCTATGACTGCCGGTCGGCGACCGAGTGCGAACTGCTGGGCTCGACGATTGACGATGCGGTTGGGGAGGCGTTCGACAAGGTCGCCAGCATGCTGGGCCTGCCCTATCCGGGCGGACCGTCGATTCAAAAGGCGGCGGCTGCGGGCAATCGGCGGGCGTACGCATTTCCGAGGAGCTTCGAGAAAGACCCCCGGCGACTCGAATTCAGCTTCAGCGGGCTGAAGACCGCCGTGCTGTATGAACTGGCGGGCAAGCCCCCGGCTCCCTACGACCCGGCCCAGCTGGCCCCGGGGCGGGTCGCCGACATCGCCGCCAGCTTCCAGGAGGCGGCAGTGGACGTGCTGGTGGCGAAGGCCCGGCAGGCGCTTGACCAGTGTGGGTATCGGACGCTGCTGGTGGGTGGGGGGGTGGCGGCGAACGCCCGGCTGCGCGAGCGGTTGCAGGAGGCGGCCGAGCGCCAGCGGTGGCGGCTGATTATCGCCCCGCCGCAGCTGTGCACCGACAACGCCGCCATGTCGGCGATTGCCTGGGAGTTGCTGGCCTCGGGGCGGACCGCGGGCCTGGAAGTCGACGTGGTCTCGGGACTGGTCCGCAGGCCGCGCACTGTTTGAGCTGCGCCGGCTACGGCCGGGAGCCCGGCTTGTTCGAGCCCTTGTTCGCCGAGGTGAGGTGAGCAGGGCGCCCCTCGGCGACCGTCCAGTGGGGGGGCGGGACTGGAAGCGGGGCTGGAGTGGGGGCCGCGGGTAACGTCTGCGGGGTGGCAGGGTGACGTTCCCGCCGACCGTGCAGCACGGTTCCGATGAAGCTGTACCGAATGCACAGGTCGTAGCTGACCAGCCCGACGAGTGCCGCCCCAATTGT
>CAIUHT010000568.1 GCA_903898975.1 uncultured Planctomycetaceae bacterium | reverse complement strand
GCGGCGGGCGCGGCGTCCGCGCGAGTTGTTCGCGGGCCCGCTCGCCCCACTCCCGCACCGCCGGCGTGAGGCCCGTGGGCAACGGGCAACGTCCGCTCAAATCGGCTTCGATCAACCGCAACAACTGGTCGAGTGCCGCAGGCCGCAGCCTCAACAGCATCCGCCGAATCGCCCGGCTGCTCATCTCGGTCTGCGCGTGCGCCAGGTGCTCGGCCACCAGGCACCGCACCACGCGGGTCAGTTCCGCCGGGGCTCCCACCTGGCCCATGACTCGCTCGGTTGGCTCGAGCCCCGCCTCGGGGTGGCCGGGGGCCGACCAGCGCCCGTTCCGCAGGCAGGTGGTCGCCGGCTTCCCCAGGTCGTGGCACAGTGCGGCGAACAGCAGCTCCAGCCGGGCTGTCTCTCCCAGCTGCTCGCGCGTCGCCACTTCCGCCGCCTGGTCACACACCAGTCGGGTGTGAATCCAGACATCGCCTTCGGGATGCCAGCCCGGATCTTGCGGCACACCAACGAGCGACAGGAGGTCGGGGAAGTCGGCGAGGGCTCCCGTCTCGAGCCAGGTCTGCAGCCCATCTCCCGGCCGATCGTCCAGTGCCCACGCCCGCCAGACATGCCAGGTCGGGGAGTTGGTGGTGTTCATTCTGTGCCACCCGCCGCCTTGCCGCGCGGTTGGGCGGGGGGGCTGGTCTCTAGAGGGGAGGGCTGTCCAACAGCGGTCGCGTTGGTGTGGGAAGCAGTCGGTCGGTGGTTGGCCAGGTCGATGTCGACAGGTTGACGCAGTGCGCGGCCAGCGCCGGCGGGGCGCGTGAACAGGCTGTCGAGAGAGCCGTAGTGCTCTTCGAGGCAGTCGCGCAGCAGTTGGCGAACCGCGGATTCGTTCGGTTCCTCGGGGAGGGGCGAGCGGAGGGCGAGTTCGTCCAGCTGCTTCTCTTTGCTGATGGCCCAGGCGCGCAGGTCGGCTTCCGAGACCTCCCCGCGGCGGATCGCCTTGAGATGCTCGTGATCGCGGCGGAGGTCGACATCGGCGAACTGCAGCAACTGCTCGCACTCGTAGAGCAGTCGCACGATGTGGTACCCGTACTTGACGTCGTACCCGAACTTCTCTTGCAGCGCCTTGCGCTTGCCCAAGGGTTGCTTGGAATTCAGCTTGTTCAGTTGCGTGTTCGAGTAGGCTTTAAACCGCAGCAAGACTCCCTTGTGCAGAAACAGCCGACGGCGCTCGCGAACCATCCGCGCGACGTTGGTCTGAAAGACCACGCAGTCGTCGGCGGTGAACAGCGAGTCGATCATGTTCGGGTTGCAGACGAGGCACAACGTGAAGTACCGCTGAATGCTGAAGATCGAAAAGTCGTACTCGCACCCCTGCCCGTTCAGCGCCTCGGGGTCTTGGACGTGATGCATGTGATAGTTTTCGAACCGTGACAGCGGATTGCCAAACCCGGCAATCTCCCCCGCGAGGTGCGGAAAAAGCTGCTCGAGCGGAGGCATGGCGAAGCCATAGATGTCGCAATCCGAAGCGTCGCTCGAAACCCCGAACGCCACCGAGCCCATAATGGTCTCGTATTGCATGTTCGCCGGGAGAAACGTGGGGGGCTCCAGCAGCCCGCGGCGGGTGAGTGACTCGATCAGCGAGGGCACGGCGGAGGACTCTGGCAGGACCATGGGGCGGGACAGGCTTCCGGTCGACAGCAACCGGGTTCGATTGAATCCTTCTCAGCAAGACACGGCACAGACCAGACCGGTTCGCCAGCGCTGTCCGCAGCCGCGGAAGAAGCAGTCGAACAGCCTGCATTTCGCCCAAGTCGTGCACGCGACCTTTGCACCGCTGCGGTCGACTTTCGACCCGTCAGCTCAGTCCCAGGGCCTGCCGCTTTTCAGCCAGGAACGGCAGGTGATGGGTGATGTGGCCCGTGACCCGCTCCAGCAGGGTCCGCAAGGAAATCGCCCCGTCGGTGCTGTGCAGGCCGACGCGATCCCAGTCGGCCGGGGCGATCTGGCCGAGAATCCGGGCCACCTGGCCGCGCACTGTCTCGATCAGCCGCAGTTCCTCCTCCAGGTCGCGACTGTGATACGCCAGCCGACTGGCGAAGAGATCGGGGTTCCCCGACATCATCGCGGGGCGGTCTTCGGCCAGTACCCGCTTCATGCGGTCGGCGTAGATCGGTTCAAAGTCGGCGATGTGCGCCACCACCTCCAGCGTGCTCCAGCGACCTGCGACTGGTCGCTGGCGAGCCTGTTCGGCGGTCAAACCGGCGGTCGCGCTCCGCAACAGTCGAGGGCCTGCCAGGTAGGCCTGCAGCAGTTCAGAATTGGTCATTCGATTGAACTCGGTGAAGGAAGAGTGCCGGCCAACGTTCCGTTCAGAAGGCAGTCCACAAGCCTTTTCCAAAATCCGCACCGGCACCGCCAGAATCGCAGGGGGAACGCTCGATTTCCAGTCTGTCGGCGAACGGTGTTCGCCCGATATCTGACCGGCCCACCCAGGCATCGTGCCTGGCGGGATCCAGGCCCCGTGGTTGGGGAAGAGGTCGTCATGACCGGTCCGCAGCCATCGACCGGTTGG
Source organism: uncultured Planctomycetaceae bacterium (assembly GCA_903898975.1). GTDB lineage: Bacteria > Planctomycetota > Planctomycetia > Planctomycetales > Planctomycetaceae > UBA10511. The sequence goes on along the minus strand of CAIUHT010000568.1, from coordinate 767 downwards.
GCGACAGCGCCTGCCCGTCAGGGTAGACTGGATTACCGACGGGCGACACTTGGGGACGTGGGTTCTCTCTGCCAAGGAATTCTGCTGTGAAAGAGGGTGGTTTACAGATCTCACGATTGGCCCTGGGGGCTTTGCTGCTGGTCTGTGCCGGGCTGGCCTGGTTGGTTCCAGCGCGCCCACCCACGCTTGGCACGCGTGCTGCCGCGGGGGGAGAGGCTGTTGCTCAGCCCCAGCGTCCATCCACGATCGTGACTGCTTGGCCTGCAGCGATCGAACCCCCCGCCCGGCCGGTGCCGCAGGTGCCGGTCGAGAACCTGTTTCAACTGACCCCCAATCTTTACAGCGGAGGAGGGCCCGAGGGGGACGAGGCTTTCGCCGCCCTTGCCCGGCTGGGAATTCGGACCCTCATTTCGGTCGACGGCGCCCCTCCCAATGTCGAACTGGCCCGCCGGCATGGGATGCAGTACGTCCATCTGCCCATTGGCTACGACGGAGTTCGGTCCGAGCGCCTGCCGCAACTGCTGAAGGCGGTGCGGGAGCTGCCCGCGCCGGTGCTGGTGCATTGCCATCACGGTCGTCATCGGGGCCCGGCGGCCGCCGCGCTGTGCGCGGTTGGTGCCGCCGGTTGGACCCGCCCGCAGGCGCTGGCCTGGCTGGGGCAGGCCGGAACCGACCCGGCGTACCGCGGACTGCACCGCGATGTCGCGGAACTGCCCGTCCCACCCGCCGCCGAGACCGCCCGCCTTGTCGCCCGGTTTCCCGAGCAG
>CAIUHT010000567.1 GCA_903898975.1 uncultured Planctomycetaceae bacterium | reverse complement strand
GTTGAGCGGGTTTTCCCACGTGTTCGTCCAAGTTGCCTCGGTCCGGATCAGGTGGCTTGTGGATGTCCTCTTTCGCCGGGTCCTTGCTACCTGCGTTTTCGTCCGGGGATCGGGATCGCCCTGTTCGCCTCGTGCTTCTCGATGGAAAGAGTCGGACAGATACGTCGTCTTGTTCGCAAATCGCGCTTTCACGCACCCCTTCGGGGTGCCGGTCGGTGATGGGGGACAGGCTACCGGGGGTGTTCGCTTCGCTCGACCCCCGGCTAATTTCTGTGACCCCTCTCGGGGTGGACGAGTGCGACGGCGTTGCTGTGTTGTGCGGGAACGCGGGCTTGTGGATCGGACGGGGCCGCACACCGCATGGGAAGACGGCGGATGGCGCCGTACTCCAGGTTGGGGGGAATCGCTCGTGTGCGGGAACCCGGGTTGACCGCGCGGACGTCAACTCTTCCGCATCCAAAACGGCGGGCGGCGCCGTACTCTCAATCCCACCTCTCGCCTTATCCCCGGGCGATCGCGAAGGCTTCGATTTCGATCAGCAGGTCTTCAAACGCAAAGCCCGCCACGCGGAAGGAGGTCGAGACGGGGCCGGGGGTCGGGTAGAACTCGCGCTGGACACGGTCGATGGTGTGGCGTGTGGCCGCGATCTGGTCCCAGCTCCCTTCGCCGTGGTAGTAGATGAACAGCTTGATCACATCCCGCTCGTCCAGGCCCCCTTCGGCCAACACATTGCGGATGAACTGGAACACGTTGCGGGTCTGCGTCTCCATGTCGCTCCCCACCGCCCGCGCCCGGTTGTCGGCCGAGATCTGCCCGCCGATGAACGCGTACGGGCCGATCTTCCACCCCTGCGTGAACTGCGTGTTCGGAATGCTCCAGTCCCAGTGATTCGCGGGCTGCAGCCGGTGCTTGTCTTCCCCCAACGCGCCAATCCCCTCGACCTGGATCAACTCTTCCGTCTGTGGAAAACCCTGGATCCGCAGGCCCGCCCCGGCAGCCGAGGGGACCGACATGTAGCGCCGGCGGACGTTCGTCATCTTCTCCCAGTAATCGGTCACCTCGCGCCCCTGGCCGAAGAACCGGAAGTAGGTGTTCTGCTTCATCAGGCTGTGACGGTCCCCTCCCCCGGCCCGCAGCATGGTGTCGAGATTGCGGAAGGCGTGATCGGTCTGGATCTCGATGTCCCCTTCCCCCAACACCTGTCCCCGCTCATCAAGCGACCGCTGCCCGCTGATGAACAGCAGCCGGCCCACCTTCCAGCCCTGCACCCACGGCCCAGTCCCGCTCCACTTCCAGTGGCCGGGAGGAGCGAGCAGTTCGCGGGGCTCGTTCACCACCGCCCAGGCATCGACCTGAATCAACGCTCCCTCGACATCCAGCCCGACGCGGATCTCGGTGGTGGTCGGGCCGGGGTTGGGGAAGTAACCACACCGCACGGCGTCAATCTCGGCCAATGCCCCCGCGACCGACGCCGGGTCGGCTGCCGAGCTGTAACAGACGGTGTGCTTGACCACGTCGGCCAGGGTCGCCCCCGCCCCGGCCAGCACTCGGCGCAACGTGTCGAAGACAAAGCGGGTCTGCCCGGCCAGGTCGGGTGCGACGAGGCGTCCGGCGCCATCCACCGGCAACAGGCTGCCGACGAGGATGAGATTCCCCACCCGCACGGCCGCCGCCCCGTCACGCCGCACCGCTCCCCCCTCCGCCGGCCAACCCACAAACTGCGTCTGCATGACTCTGCTCTCTCCTGGCAAGATTCTCAACACGCGTCTCTGTGCCCCGCATCGTAGAGTGACGCCGGGCGGAACGGGAGGGACGCACCCGTGACCTGCAGCCACCTGCGTGAGCAACTCGCCATCCAGTGGCCCATTCCCAATCCGACGGCACGGCATCAGCCGCATGCGGGACGGCGTTCGATCAACGCGACGTCGCGGGGCGGGCCCCCTTCTGCCGGCGATAAAAGGCCGCGAGGCTCTCGGGCGATTCCCCCCACCAGTAGCGCAGCAGGACGAGCTGGTTGATCAGTGTGGTCCGGCCAACCCCCAGGTGTTGCCACCGGCGGGCCGAGGTCTGGACGGCGGTGGGGGCCAGCGCGATTTGACCTTGCCGTTTGATCCGCTGGCAAAACTCGAGATCCTCCAGCAACGGCCAGGGACGAAAGCCCCCCAGCCGGTGGAACGACTCGGTCCGCGGGAACAACCCCTGATCACCATACGGCAACTGCAGCCAGCGCGAGCGCAGATTGGCCCCCCACGCCACCCCGCTCAATCCCCACCCCGGGGCATCGATTTGCAGTCGAAAGGCTCCCAGGAGGGGACCGCTGGCCAGAGTGGCCAGGATATCGTCGCGGAAGGTCGCGGGGAGCCGGGTGTCGGCATGCAGAAACAGCAGCCACTCCCCCCGGGCGAGGGCCCCCCCGGCGTTCAACTGCCGGCCCCGCACCGGCCGGGTCGTCACCACCCGGCACCCCAGTTCGCGGGCGATTTGGGCGGTGCCGTCGTCGCTGCCTCCATCCGCCACAATCACCTCACACCCCGCCTGCAGCAGCGGTGGCACCGTCACCGGCAGAGTCGGCGCTTCGTTCTTGACCGGAATCACCACCGAGAGCAGTCCCGGTTGCAGCATGGGCAACACCGTCGGCACCGCCAGCCCCGCCCGACGGCAGACCAGCAGATCTTCGGGTTCATCCACATCGGCCAGGGGGGCAAGTTGCCGCACCCGCAACCCCCACGCCTCGCACCTCTGCAACGTCTGGGCCAGCACTCGCTCGGTTCCCCAGTCGATCCCGGTGAAGAGCGCGGGCTGCGGGTGACGCAGGGCGATCAGGTAATACCCCCCATCCTCGGCAGGCCCCAGGACCACGTCATGCGTCGCCAAGCCTGCGGCTGCCTCGCGCAGCGTGCCAGCCATCAGTCCCGGGCAATCGGTGCCAATCACCACCACACCGTCGGCAGGGCCCGCGCAGGCCGACGCCACGGCCCTGGTGAGCCGTTCTCCCAGATCGCCCGTCCCCTGTGGCTGAGGCACGAACGTCTCTGCTTCGGGAAACTCCGCACGGGGAAACGTCTCGGCCCCGGTGAACCAGACCTCGACAGGCCCACCCGCATCACGTGCCTGGCGCAGCGTATGGCGCAGCAGTGCCTCGTGCAGTTGACTGGCCCCTTCTGGACCCAGGGCGGGAATCAGGCGGGTCTTGACGCGTCCCGCCTCGGGGATGCGGGTCATGACCAGCAGGCGGGGGAGACGACTCATGGGAAGGTTATTCCAGGCTGCCGCCGCAACTCGACCCCGCCCCGGCCGTGCAGCCGTAGCAGTGCTGCGCGGTCTGGATTGGGCGCCGGGCGAAACTTTCGAGAGCGGCCGTCGTCAGGTCGAAGACCGTGGCCGGTTCGCCGGGGGAGACCGGCAGATCGAGCATCTGGTTGAAGTCGCAGTCGAACAGTCGCCCCTGCCAGTCGACCGAGAGCGTCGATCGGCACATCAGCGCGTCAACCGTGGCCGGGTTGAACGCGTCCACAAGTTTCTGCAGGTATTCTGCCAGTCGTCCCTGCGACAGCAGGTCTTCCAGGAACCGGCTGATCGGCATGTTGGTGATCGTGAACAGCCGGGTGAATTCGATGCCATACCTCGCGCGCAGCTCGCGGCGGTAGTCGGCCTCGAGCTTCTGCTGCGGCGGCGGCAGCGAGGCCCCCCCCGGGTTGAAGACCAGCGTCAGAGTCAGTCCGCTTCCCGGCTGACCATAGCCGAGGGCGTTCAGCCGCCGCAGCGCCGCCAGTGATCGGTCGAAGACCCGGTCACCCCGCTGGCGGTCGACATTCTGCTCGAGATAACAGGGAAGCGAAGCGACCACTTCAACCTGGTGCCGGGCGAGGAATTCCGCAAGGTCGGCATACCCCGGCGCTTCGAGGATGGTCAGGTTGCAGCGGTCGATCACCCGTTTTCCCAGGGCGTACCCGCGTTCGACCAACGGGCGAAACTGCGGATTCATCTCGGGGGCTCCGCCCGTGATGTCGAGCGTGGTGAACGGTCCCCGGGCCAACAGCTCGAGACAGGCGTTGGCCACCGTCCCGCTCATCGTCTCTGTGCGATCGGGGCCGGCATCGACATGGCAGTGCCGGCAGGTCTGATTGCAGACCCGTCCCACATTCACCTGCAGCACCTCCAGTCCCCCGGCCCGCAACGGGCCCGCCTGACACTGTGCCACGCGGGCAGCGAACGGGAGACCGGCATTTGCCCTGTCGAGCTGCGCCAGTTGCTCGCGAGGATCGGCCAGGGGATGCCCCGAACGGAGCAGGGTGAGCACGGGAGCCATGGGTCGGTCAGCTCGCAGGAGACGGAATCACGAACGCCACGATCAGCCGCAGCACGAACTGTCGGGGCCACAGCACGCTTCGGGGGCCAGGGTCGTCAGCGAAAAGCCCGCCCCCTTCGTTTCTCGCGGCGTGCGGATCAGGGACTGGCTGCCATCGAACGGACGGGCCTGGTCCGCGGGAACGTCGACGCGGGGCGCGATCCGTTCAAACAGCCCGGCATAGGGTGCCTGCTGCAGCCGCTGGAACGTCGCATCCCCCACCGCCATCCGCTCGCCCCGCCGGTAGACCTGCCCCTGGTCATCCTGCACCCGGGCGAAGGGGCCGCGGTAGATGACCGCCTGTTTGCGGTCGAGTTCTGGGCCTGCCGTTCCCTTGTAGGCGACGACGGTGACCGAGCGGAATTCGATTCCCGCCACGGTGCGCCACGGATCGGCCTGGCGCTTGGTGATCTCGATGCCGTGGAATCCCGCTTCGGCAAACGCCTCGAGGAACCGGTCTTCGCGAAACGCCCCCGAGATGCAGCCGGACCACAACTCGGCATCATCCTGCAGGTGGGTGGGGACATCTTCGTCGGCCACGATGTCGCTGATCGCCGCCCGGCCGCCGTTGCGCAGCACGCGAAAGATCTCACGGAACAACTGCTGGCGGTCTTGTTGCCGGACGAGGTTCAACACGCAGTTGGACACCACGCAGTCGACCGAATCACTGGCGATCAGCGGATGCTCGCGCCGCAGGCGGTCTTCGACTTGCCGCAGTTCGAGCCAGGCGGCGGGGTCTCGCACCGGTCGGGCCGCGAGTTCCTGGGCGAGTCGATCGAGATCGAGCGACAGGTCCTGGATCAGGCCATACCGGAAATCGACATTGGCGTAGCCGAGGGTGTTGGCCACCTGCTCGCGGTATTTCCGGGCCAGGGCGAGCATCTCGCGGTTGCAGTCGACACCAATGACCCGCCCCTCGGGTCCCACCACCTGGGCGGTGATGTAGCAGAGCTTGCCTCCCCCCGCCCCCAGGTCGAGCACGGTCTCGCCCGGGTGGATGTGCGACGTGGGGTCGCCGCAGCCGTAATCTCGCTCGAGGATCTCCTGGGGGATGATCTGGAGCAGCTCAGCCGGGTACTCAAGCGGGCAACAGAGCGACTCTTCGCGGGCCTGGGCAGCCGCCGAGTAGCGCTGCTGCACGGCCAGTTCCGGAAGCGACACAACAGTCAAATCAGACATGAGACAGAACCTCGCAGGAACTGGGCGGGCCGTCATTCCTCAGACGACCCCACACTCGATGGCGTTGAACCAGGACCAAGGCTGTCAAAACAGCCGTGATTCTCCCCCACCCTCTTCGCTGTCGGTCTTGGCAGAACGACGGCGGGGCTTGGCGGCGGGAGGGGTGGCGGAGGGCTCGGTGAAGGTGGCGGCGGCGTCAAAGGGGGCCATCTCAAGCGTCGCCGCCGTCGGACTGCTGGTGAGAATCTCGATCCGGCGCTCGGCGGTCTCCAGCAGCGACTGGCAATTCCGCAGCAGGCGGACTCCTTCCTCAAACCGCTGCAGCGACGCTTCGAGTCCGATCCGGCCCTCTTCGAGATCGCCGACGATCGCCTCCAACTGCGCGAGCGACTGCTCGAACGAGGAAGGGGGTGTGGTGGGGGTCTCGTCACTGGTCATGCTGTTCCTCCACCCGGCTGACAAGCCGCCCCCGGGTCAGGCGGGTTTCGATACGGGTTCCCACAGGGGCCTGTCCACTCTCCTGCACCACCTGGCCGGTCCCGGCGATGCGGGTGACGGTGTAACCCCGGCCCAGCACCTGCAGCGGGCTGAGGGCGTGCAGGGCGGCACTGCGTGAAGCGAGTTGCGCCTGCAGTTGATCGAGCCGATTGCGCAGGCCACGCCGCAACCGGGCATCGAGGTCATCGACCCGCCGGGACAGTTCGTGCAGCCGTTCGTGGGGACGGGCCAGGGCGCGACGGGCGGAGAGTCCCTCGAGGCGGGCACGGGCGGTCCGGGCCTGGTGTTTCAGCCCCGCGGCCAGGCGTTCTCCCGCCCGCAGGAGGTACTGACGCAGTTCCTGGCGATCGGGGGTCACGAGCGTCGCCGCCTCGGTCGGGGTGAGGGCCCGGCGGTCCGCCACATGGTCGGCGATGGTGACATCCACTTCATGTCCCACGGCACTCACCACCGGCACCTGGCAGGCGTGGATCGCCCGGGCCACGATCTCGGTATTGAAGGCCCACAGGTCTTCGAGGCTTCCTCCACCGCGCCCGGTGATCACCACATCGACCCCCGGAATGCGGTGCACGTCACGCAGGGCAGCGGCAATCTGCGGAGCCGCCTCGGCCCCCTGCACGGCGACGGGAACAATCACCACCGGGGTCGCCGGCCACCTCCGGGCCAACACCTGCAGCATGTCACGCACGGCCGCCCCCGTGGGACTCGTCACCAGGGCGATCCGACGGGGAAACATTGGCAATCCCCGTTTGCGCGCCGGGTCGAACAACCCTTCGGCCTGCAGCTTTTCGAACAGTTGCCGAAATGCCAGTTCGAGGCCCCCCATCCCGACCGGTGCCAGGCGATTGACGACGAGGCTGTACGTCCCGCGGGCCTCATAGACCTCGATGGCCCCGGCCGCGATGACCTCCAGGCCGTCGTGCAGGTCAAATTTCAGCCTGGCCGCCCCCGAGCGCCACAAGATCGCTCCCAGCTGCGCTCCCGCATCCTTGAGGGTGAAATACAGGTGTCCCGAGGTCGCCCGTTTCAGGTTCGAGATCTCTCCCTGGACCCACGTGTCGGGAAAGTTCCCCTCGAGCGAGTCCTTGATCTGGCGGGTCACCTCGGAAACGGTGAGCACCTCGGGATCTGGTTCCGGTTGCCGCGCGGCCATCAGCATGCCCCCCGAGTGCAAAAAGTGGTGAAATCGTCCCGGGGCCAACCTTTTGGGCACCGGCAACGGCGGTCGGCAACAACAGGTCAGAGGTGAATGGATTTCAGATGGGCAATCGCCCGCTCGACGTCCCCCCCGCGATCCTGACCCTGGTTGCGGATGGCTGTGACCCAGCCGCGATATCCCGCCTCGAGCAACAGCGCCAGCAGTTCGATCCAGTCGACCATCCCATCACCCACTGCCGTTTCGGCCCCCGTACCGTCCAGATCGCGCACCCCGTCCCGCGCCTGCACATGCACAATATGGGTGTGCAACGTCCGAAAGGCATCGGCCACCTTCAGACCCGAACAGACAAACGAACACGGATCGAAATCGATGCCAATCGGCCCCTGCTTGATCTCAGCCAACAGTTGCTGGTAGACGGCGGCCGGTTCGCCCGACGGGCTGATCGCCAGCGTCACTCCCACGTGGTTGCCGTGCCGGACCAGGTCATTGAGGATCGTCACCAGCAACCGGCGTTCTTCGGGAGCGGTCTCGCTGCCGGGGATCGGACCAAGCCGGAGGGTCATCACGCGGGCCCGCAGTTCCGACGCGAACCGCATCGCGTTGGCAACGGCCGTCACGCGATCATCAATCTTCTCGGGGTCGTGCAGGGCCCGCCGGGTGGGGAAGTACGGGGGAGACAGGCTGAGCCCCAATTCCGACAGCCGGTGCAGAAACTGCCGGCGTCCCGATTCGCTCAACAACTCGGGACGCAACTCTTCGCGCAGCTCGAACTGCACGCCGGTGGCACCGCACGCAGCGACACGACGCAGGGCCAGGTTCAATGGTTGGGCGAACGCCCGGGTGGCCACAGCCAGGGAGGGTGAAGGAGGCATGCCCCGATCATAGAGACCGGGAAAAGTTTCGACCAATCCACCGGGGATTGGCGAACTTCGCCACCGTCTCGCTATTCTGGGGAACTTGAGCCGTGACCGGGGCCCAGTCGCCCCGGCCCGGCAGGCTGGACTGGACTCTGACGCTCGAGGTTGACCCCATGTTGCCGTCGCATCGCCGATTGTGCTGGCTGCACACATCACTGCTCTCCACCAGCTTGATGCTGGGTCTGGCCGGTTGGTTGGCCGGTTGCCAGAAGGGACCGGCCACGCCCCCGCCGAAGGCCACCACGACAAACCAGTCGGCCACCCCGCCGGCCCAGACCGCCTCGGTCGAACTCAACCTGGCCCCCGAGGGGACGACCCCGGCCCCAGGCAGCACCCCAGAAGGTCAGCCGGGCCCCAGCCAGTCGGCCCCCCCCCCGAGCCAGGCTCAGGCTGCTGCAGCCGGGTCCGCCCCGGCGGACGAACCTCTCCATCCCGAAGTCGCCGCCGATGACGATGCCTCCCTGGCCAGCAGCGACGCTCCCACCGACGACCCCACTGCCGCGGCCGAAGACGTTGACGCATCCCCCGACGAAGACACTCTCGCTCTCGCCCAGTCGACCACCCGCAAGGGAAAACGCGAAGACCGCACCAGCGGAGGGCGGTACAAGTTCCGGGTCAACCATGACCCCAATGGCACGGGCAAGTTCTACATGGGGCGCGAGATTGCCCATGTGATGGGCTTTGCCGGAGCCCCCTGGCTCGAACGTCCCGAGCGCGAGCGAGAAGAGGCAACCTCGAAGATGATCGAGGCGCTCGAACTGAAACCCGGCATGGTCGTGGCCGACATCGGCGCCGGCTCGGGAGTGATCACCCTGCGGATGGCCGAGAAGGTCGGGTCGGAGGGCAAGGTCATCGCCGTCGATGTCCAGCAGGAAATGCTCGACCTGCTGCAGAACAAGCTCAAGCTCAACAAGATCGAGAATGTCGAACTGCTGCTGGGGACTGAGAAATCCCCCCGGCTCGACCCCGAGAGTGTCGATCTCGCCATCATGGTCGATGTCTACCACGAACTCGCCTACCCGTACGAGATGATTCTCGAGCTGTCGAAGGCGATGAAGGTCGGCGGGAGGGTGGTCTTCGTCGAGTTCCGCATGGAAGACCCCGAAGTCCCCATCAAGCTCGTCCACAAGATGTCGCAGGCCCAGGTCAAGCGCGAGATCAATCCGCCCGAGCTCAATCTCAAGTACCGCCGCACCATCGACTCGCTCCCCTGGCAGCACGTGATGGTCTTCGAGAAGGTCGGTCCCGACGGTGGTTTCCAGGCGGTCCCCGACACCCAGCCCGAAACCACCCCGCTCACCAGGCCCGAAGAGGCGC
>CAIUHT010000566.1 GCA_903898975.1 uncultured Planctomycetaceae bacterium | reverse complement strand
GAACACGGCCCGCAGGCGGTAATAGTCGGCCTGCGAGAACGGGTCGTACATATGGTCGTGACAGCGGGCACAGTTCATGGTGAGCCCGAGAAACGCCTTCGACGTATGCTCGACGGTTGAGTCGAGCCAGACATTCCGGTTGAACAGGAACCAGTTCCGCACCAGGAAACCGGTCGCCCGCAGCGTCTGCGGATCGGTCGGTGCCAATTCATCACCGGCCAGCATTTCGACCACCATCTGGTCGTAACCCCGGTCCGCGTTCAGCGATTCGACAATCCAGTCGCGCCACCGCCAGATGTGCGGCTTGCTCTCGCGGACTTCCGCCCCGTAGCCATCCCAGTCGCTGTAGCGCCAGACATCCATCAGGTGCCGGCCCCACCGCTCGCCGTATTGCGGACTTTCCAGCAACCGGTCGACCACCCGCTCGAAGGCGTCGGGGCGGTCATCGGCGAGGAACTCTTCCAGCTCTTGAGGCTTGGGGGGGAGCCCGACCAGGTCGAAATAGACCCGTCGCAACAGGAGGGCCCGCTCGGCGGGCGGGCTGGGAGTGAGTCCCGCGCGCTCTTGAGCCACGGCGACGAAGCGATCGATGGGATTTTGCGACCACGCTTCGCGGGAGGTCACGGGCAGCGGGGGGCGGACGGGAGCCTGGAAGGCCCAGTGTTTCGCCGGGTCGGCGGGAGTGACCTCGGCAGGAGCGTGAGCCCCCTGCTGAATCCAGCGTTCGAGGCGTTCGATTTCGGCGGCGGTCAGGGGCTCCCCTTCGGGAGGCATGCGGGCGACCCCATTGGTCCCCCGGACAGCGTCGAGCAGCAGGCTGTCGGCGGGCTGACCGGCGACGACTGCGGGGCCCCCGTCACCACCTTGCCGGGCCAAGGCCGCCGTGTCGAGCCGGAGCCCGTTCTGCTTCCGCACCGCTCCATGGCAGCTGGTACAGCGTTGGGCCAGGAGAGGGCGAATTTCCTGCAGGTAGTCGACCGGTTCGTCGGCGCGGGCCGCCGGGGACGCCAGCACCGAGGCGAGGGCGAGGCCGGCCCATCCCACACAGAATGCCCATCGGTTCCATCGCATCAGTCAACGCACCCGTAAGGGAAGCTGGATCGGAGTCTCCCGAGTTTAAGCCGGCGCCCCGCTGTCTGCCAGTACAGGCTGGTCGGGCAGGACGGTTGGGCAGGGGGCTTGGTTGGCCGTTGGGGCCCGGCTGCTTTTGCAACCTGCGGCCGCTGTGTTGAGAGTCTTGAAGGCAGGGGTTCAACCGTCCGCTCACAACAATCGCCATCCGTGTCAGATTTCGGTTGGGCTCCGAAATCCCTCGAGGGGATGGGTTAATCCTGTTCACTGTGGATAAAAATATTTTTCTCGCCGAGAGAGCAGTTTCCTTTTCTCGGGTCGAATCCGTGGAGATTGCTGACCGATTCCGCGGAGGCACGAATGGAGAATGGTCCAGCGAGCCTCAATCTTTGAAGACCCCGAGGAAATTCGTGCAAATCTGGGCCGTGACGGGAGTGCAAGGTTCCTCAGCGAAAGAGGGCTGTTTATTATCGCGACCTCTTCACAGTTTCTCCCGGGCTTGGGGCGGACTGGGGATTGCGGGCCGCCTCTCTGCCAGCCTCTTCCTGGATGCTGGCATCCGCAAGCCACTGGTCGGGGAGTTCAATCGCATCGCCATCGCAATCCACCTCGCCCCGCTTCCGTCGCCACTGCGTCGGGCGCGGGCCGGTTTTGCGATGGGCTTCCCTTTCCCCCGTTCAGGCCACCCATGAGTTCCCCTCTCGCCATCATCCTGGCTGCTGGCAAAAGCACCCGGATGAAGTCGGCCCTCCCCAAGGTTCTCCATCGAGTCTCCGGTCGCCCCATGATCGACTACGTGCTCGACGCCGCCCGCGTGGCGGGTGTGCAGCGGTTGGTCGCGGTCGTCGGGCATCAGGCCCACGCGGTGCAGGCGGCACTCGCCGGTCAGCGAGATGTCGAGTTCGTTCACCAGACCGAACAGCGTGGCACCGGGCATGCCGTACTGATGGCCGCCGAGGTGCTGCGACAGCACACCGGCCCCGTGCTGGTGTTGACGGGCGACGCCCCGCTGATGCGGGCGGAGTCGTTCGTCGCCCTGCTGAACGAGTTTCGGCAGCAGTCGGCCCGCTGTGTGATCGGGACCGCCGAGACCGAGCACAACTTTGGCTTGGGCCGGATTGTCCGCGATTCGCGGGGCGAGTTCGTCAAGATTGTCGAACAGCGCGACGCCACCCCCGAAGAGCAGGCGATCCGCGAGATCAACGTGGGCTGTTACGTCTTCGATTCCGCGAGCCTGCTGGCGGCGTTGCAGCAGCTGCAGCCCAACAACGCCCAGGGCGAACTCTACCTGACCGACTGCTGCGCCCTCATTCTGAAGACGGGTGGCCGGGTGGTCGCCGCCTGCAAGCTGGACGTG
>CAIUHT010000565.1 GCA_903898975.1 uncultured Planctomycetaceae bacterium | reverse complement strand
TCGCAGGGAAGCGACTGCAGCCGGCGAAAAGTCGCTGCGAAGTGCGTGGCAATCTCGGGATAGTCGGGGTTGTCGACCAGCCGGTAACCCGGGTTGACGTTCGGGCTGCCAATCACCACCACATCGAGCGGCTGCCCACGGTGGGTGGTCTCCCAGGCCCAGGTGGTGCAGCCGGGGGTGTGGCCGGCGGTCCGGTGAGCCGTCAGGGTCACTCCTCCCAGCACCAGGGTCTCTCGGTCTTTCAGCACGCGATCGACCCGGCAGGGACTCCAGCGGGAATCTTTGTAGAGGTACTGCCCCACTCCTCCCGAGCGGATCACCTCTTCGTCTCCCTGCATCACGCAGACCTGCGCGCCGGTCAGTTCCTGCAGGGCGGCGTGGCCGGCGACGTGGTCGGAATGCGCGTGGCTCGCCAGCAGGTACTTCACATCGCCCGGCTTGAACCCCAGCCGGATGATCGCGTCGCGAATGAGTGGGACCGTCTCCTCAAAGCCGCTGTTGATGAGAAAGTGCCCCTCGGGGGTCGTGACCAGGTAGCTCGCCAGATCTTGCGACCCCACGTACCAGGTGTTGTCGGAGATCTGGTGCGGAGGGAACGGGCCATCGGCTTGTGCCGTGGCGAGCGACAGGGTCAGCAACCCCCAAAAGGTCAGGCAGAAAAGCGAGCGCGGCTGCATGATGGATCTCGATGACGAAGGGGCGAGACGAGCGGGAACGAAGCGGGACGGAACGCGATGAACGGAATCAGGCGGGCCTGGAACACAGCCGGTGCGAACCCGGCGCGAGGTGAGCTGGCAGTGAACGGCGTGGTTTGTCACACAATCGACAGGGCCCGCCACAGGCTCGACATGGGGTCAAGGAGAGGGGCGGGGGGGGAAGTGACGCCGGGGCTCTCCCGCCCGGCAGTGTATCGCACGGGAGGAGCGTCCCCCACGCTGTTGAACCTCAAGAACCGATCCATCGGCGGTGAGGCAGGCCACTCACAACGCCAGGCTGAGCCACGCGAGGGCCGAGGCCAGAAACGGGACCGCCAGCTGCCACGCCGGGGTGGGTTGCTGCGGTCGGCAGACCACCATGACCAGTTCCCAGAGAGTGCTGGCGACCACAAACTCGACGAGCAGCACCCGCAGGGTCGCCTGCTGCCAGACGCGGGCCACAAAGAAGAGCGCCAGCACCGCTGCCGACCATTGGACCCCGCGCCAGAAGTTGCCCTCCCCCGCGCAGACAAACACCAGCGCAGCCAACAGCACGCAATATGGAAAGAACAGTTCCGAATTGGCTGTGCGCCGCGAAAACTCGGCCCAGCCGAAGGCGACCACACCCAACAGCAACGCCCGTCGCGCATGCGGTGCCATCGCCAGTCCACAGCCCGCCAGGGCGGCGACTGCGGCCCACCACGGTCCCCGCAGCCACAGCAGCAGGGGAAGCAAAACCACACCCAGCACCCCCGCCAGCGCGGTGGGAGCGGCGGGGGTAGGTTCGGAGTTCGGCAGGGGCGGGGGCTGGCCGGACATTCCACCTTGGTCGGGGCTGGTGAGTCGCGCGGGACGGAGCGGAGGCCAACCCAGGGCACCTGCCCGAGGCTGGAAAATCATCCCGCCACCGTAGAACCCCGCTTCCGCCAACGCAACCGACCCGCTCTCATTGCGCGTGCCAAGCCTTCCACCTCTTCGCGCCGGTCCAAACGCCGCGCCCGGCCCCAAATCGTCACCGTGGGCTGGCCCCCGCGGTCGACCGTTCCGGCAGACAACCCACGCAGCTTCGGCTATCTTGGACAATATGAAACCGACTCTCTTCCACCTGCTGGTCGTGGCCTGCGTCGGGCTGGCATTCCGCCCGTGCGCCGCCGCTGAGCCGATCGAATTCGCCCGCGACATCCTCCCGATTCTCTCGGCCAACTGCTACGCCTGCCATGGGCCTGATGAGGCCGATCGACAGGCGGGGTTGCGGCTCGATCTCCCCGAGCAGGCCCGCCGGGCCCGTGAGGCGGGAACGCCCGTGGTGCCGGGGCAGCCCGCGCTCAGCCTCGTGATGCAGCGGATCGAAACCGCCGATCCCGATTTGCGGATGCCCCCTCCGTCATCCAACAAAAGTCTCAAGCCCGCGCAGGTCGAACTGCTGCGACGCTGGATCGAGGCCGGGGCCGAGTGGCAGCAGCACTGGTCGTTCGCGCCCCTGGCACCCCGCGCTGGCAAACTCGACGACCACGTCCGTGCGGGCTTGGCCCCGCTGGGCCTCGACTTGCGGCCCCGGGCCGCGCCGCAGACCCTGGTCCGCCGGCTCTCGCTCGATCTGCTCGGCCTGCCCCCCGAACGGGCGTGGGTCGAAGAGTTCGCCGCCGACTCAAGCGACGCGGCGTGGGACCGGCTGGTCGATCGCGTGCTGGCCAGCCCGGCGTTTGGCGAACACTGGGCCCGCATGTGGCTCGACCTCTCGCGCTACGCCGACACCAAGGGCTACGAAAAAGACCTCGGCCGCACGATGTGGCCCTGGCGCGACTGGGTGGTGCGGGCCCTCAACGATGATCTCCCCCTCGACCGCTTCACCCGGCTGCAACTGGCGGCCGATCTCGACCCGACGGCGACCACCGACGATCTGATCGCGACCGCCTTCCATCGCAACACCATGTCGAACGACGAAGGGGGGACCGACGACGAGGAATTCCGCGTCGCCGCCGTCAAGGACCGCGTCGATACCACGGTCCAGGTCTGGATGGGACTGACCATGGGCTGTGCGAAGTGTCATTCCCACAAGTACGACCCTCTTTCGCAAACCGATTACTACCGCCTGTTCGCGATCTTCAATCAGACCGAAGACGCCGACCGGTTTGACGATCATCCCCGGCTGGAACTTCCCAGTGCCGATCAGCAGTGCCGGCGCGACGAAGTGCGGCGCGAGCTCGAGCAGCGGCAGGCGGAACTGACCGCCGCCCGTGAGCAGGCGAAACAGGCCGACGAAGCCGCGGCTGGTCCGTGGCGCAAACTCGACTTCGAGCGGCTGTCGGCCGCCCACGGCACCGAGTTGAAACAAACCGCTGAAGGAGTTGTCGAGGCGACTGGCCCCAGGCCTGAACAAGAGGTCTACACCTTCGAGGCCCGCCTGGCTCCCGGTCGGCAGACCGCCCTCCGGCTCGATGCGTTGACCGCCCCGTTCCCCGACGGACAGGTGGGCGTGGGGCGAAACTCCGCCGACCCCAATTTTGTGCTGTCCGAACTGCGGGTTGAGCGGCGGAACGCCGACGGCACCTACACCCCGATCGAACTGGTCAACGCCCGGGCCGACTACTCGCAGCCCAACTGGCCGGTCGCCGCGGCACTCGATGGCGACACCAAGACCGGGTGGGCGGTCTCGCCCCGCTCCCGCGAACAGCGGACGGCACTCTTCGATCTCAAGCAGCCTCTCGAACTGACCGAGCCAACCTCGCTGCGGTTCACCCTGGCCCAGCACTACGGCCAAGGGTTGGTGCTGGCTCGCGTTCGCCTGCGTACCAGCGGCGAGCCGGTCGAGAAGCTGACCTTGCCCGACAGCAATCCAGCCGTGACCCGCCTGCAAGAGACGGTCGCCGCATTGCAGAAGTCGGCACAGGCGCTGGCCCAGGAGATCGACCAGTTGCCCGTGTTGAAGGAACTCCCCAGCGACCGGCGGCGGGCCACGCACCTGCACAAGCGGGGGAACTTCCGCGACCTGGGCGAGGAAGTGGCACCGGGCCTGCCTGCGGGCTTTGGTCCCCGTCCCCCGGCCGAGCGCCCGACCCGGGTCGATGTCGCCACCTGGCTGGTCAACGCCGACAATCCGCTTACACCGCGAGTCTGGGCCAACCGGGTCTGGGCTCGCCTGCAGGGAGTGGGGCTGGTCGAGACCGAGGAAGATTTTGGCGCCCTCGGAAGCTGGCCGGTCAATCGGCCACTGCTCGACTGGCTGGCGGCGTCGTATCGCGACGGAGGCTGGTCGTTGAAGAGGCTGATCCGCGAGATTGTGCGGAGCGAGGCGTATCGCCAGTCGTCGGTCCCATCCGAAGCGGCGTTGGCCGCCGATCCGCAGAATCGCTGGCTCTCGCGGGGACCGCGCTATCGGCTCTCCGCCGAGGTGATTCGCGATCAGGCCCTGGCGGTCGGGGGATTGCTGTCGGACAAGGTGGGGGGGCCGCCCGTCATGCCGCCCCAGCCCGCCGGCCTGTGGCGTTCGACCTACAACGGCCGCAAGTGGATCGACGCCGAGGGGCCCGACCGGTATCGACGGGGCCTCTACACCTATCTCAAGCGAACGACCCCGTATCCGTCGCTGGTGCTGTTCGATGGGGGAAGCGGCGAGGTCTGCCAGGTCCGACGCATCCGCACGAACACTCCGCTGCAGGCTCTTGTGACGTTGAACGACCCGGTGTACCTCGAGGCGGCGGGAGGGCTGGCCCGCCGGATGCTGGCTGGCGACCACTCCCCCGCCGAGCGTCTGCGGACGGGCCTGCAACTGGCGCTGCAGCGGCCGGTCGATGACGCCGAACTCGCACCACTGCTCAGGCTGTGGCAGAAGGGGGTGGCCCGGTTCCAGGCCGCGCCCGCCCAGGCGACCGCCCTGCTCGAAACGTCGCGTTTCCACGCAACCGGACCACTCGCGCTACTGCCCGCGAGCGACACCCCACCGAAAGCCGCGGCCCCAGTCCCGAAAAACGCGCCGATCGATGCCCAGGCCAAGGCGAACGCCGACGCCCAGTCGGCCGCCTGGGTCCTGGTCGCCAGCACGATTCTCAACCTCGACGAATTCCTGACCCGCCCATGACAGCCCACAGCAACAAGACCCCGTTCACTCCCGCGCGGCGTGAGGCGTTGTTTCAGACCCGTCGGCAGTTCTTCGCCTCCGGGGGATTCAGCCTGGGGGCGGTGGCGCTTGGCTCGCTGCTGGGTGGGGCTGCCCCGCACCTCGCTCGGGCCCGCGAGACCTCTCCTGCCGCGAACGATCCCGCCGCGAGTGACCCCCGCCCTGGCGCCCGGCCGCTGCCCATGCTTCCCCCGCGGGCGAAGCGGGTCATCTACCTGCACATGGCGGGTTCCCCCTCGCAGCTGGACCTGTTCGACTACAAGCCCGAACTGAACCGCCTGCACCTGCAGGATGCCCCCCCGTCGTTTCTCGAGGGGAAGCGGTTCGCCTTTATCAAGGGTGTCCCCAAGGTGCTGGCCCCCCAGTTCGCCTTCGCCCAGCAGGGACAGAGCGGCCAGTGGCTGAGCGAACTCTGGCCCAACCTCTCCCGCGTTGTCGATCGTCTCTGCCTCATCCGCACCGTCCACACCGACCAGTTCAACCACGCCCCGGCGCAGTTGTTTGTGCACACCGGTTCCCCCCGGCTGGGGAATGCCTCGCTCGGTGCCTGGGCCACCTATGGGCTCGGTTCGGAAAACGACAACCTCCCCGGCTTCGTCGTGCTGCTCTCGGGCGGCAAGACCCCCGATGGGGGCAAGTCGTTGTGGGGTTCGGGCTTCCTCCCCAGCGTCTACCAGGGAGTGCAGTGCCGGACGACTGATGACCCGGTACTTTACCTGGGCGATCCCCGCGGTATCGATCGGGGACTCCGCCGCGACATGCTCGACACGCTCGCCGAGATGAATCGCGCCGAGTTCGCCCGCGGCGCCGATCCCGAGACCCTCACCCGCATCGCCCAGTACGAACTCGCCTACCGCATGCAATTGGCGGTCCCCAGGGTGATGAATCTCGCCGAGGAGCCCGAACACATCCTCCGCCTGTATGGCGCCCAGCCGGGGTTTGTCTCCCCCGCCGAGTCGGCCGACGACCCGCGGGTGCTCTACCGGGGCGACGACCCCACCTTCGCCAACAACTGCCTGCTGGCCCGCCGGCTGATCGAAAACGGCGTCCGCTTCGTGCAGTTGTACGACTGGGGTTGGGACCACCACGGGTCGTCACCTGGCGAGAGCATCGACGAGACCCTCCCCATCAAGTGCCAGCAGGTGGATCGCGCGATCGCTGGACTGCTGACAGATCTTGAACAGCGGGGCCTGCTCGACGAGACACTGGTGATCTGGGGCGGTGAATTCGGCCGGACCCCGATGCTGCAGAACAATGTCCGCAGCGACTTCAAGAAAGGCTTCGTCGGACGCGACCATCACCCCTTCGCCTACACCATGTGGCTGGCGGGGGGCGGAGTCAAACCGGGGCTCGCCTACGGTCGCACTGATGAATTTGGCTACTACCCCGTCGAGAATCCGGTCGGCATCCGCGACCTGCAGGCGACCGTGCTGCACCTGCTGGGGCTCGACCCGTACCGGCTGAATTTCCTATCGCAGGGGTTGAACCAGCGGTTGATTGGTCCCTCCGACGAGGGGCAGGTGCTGCGCGAGATTCTCGCTTGAACCCCCCGTCGGCCGCCCCTCAAGAGGCTGCCCGTCCGGGGCCCCCCCACCGGCCCGTCGCGTTCTTGTCGTCCGGGAGTCGACAGGCGTGGGCCCATGTGGCCCTCTTTGCCCTCGCCGTGGGGCAACGCCTGGTGTGGCTGCTGACCACTCACGCCGACGTGCAGTTCACAGGCGAGGGGCCCCGCGCCATCGACAGCCTGCTGCAGCGGGGCGTGCTGGGCTGGATCTTCCCCGAAGTCCCCGGGCCCAGTGCTCATCTCGCCCCGCTCTGGCCCGCCCTGGTCGCCGGGCTCACCCGCATCACGGGACTTCACCCCGAGCGGGCCGGGCAACTCGCCGCTCTCACCGCTTTGGGCCTCACCGCCACACTGCTTCCAGTCCTGGCTCGCAGGCTGGGCTTTCCCCCCCGCGTGGGCTGGGTCGCGGGTCTGTGGCTGGCCCTCTGCCCGCTCTACACCCACAGTGAACTCTTCGATTTCGTGACCCAACCACCCGCCGGGCTGGCCCTGCTTGTGCTGGCCACGGTCCTCCCCTGGCAGCGGAGCGGTGGCGGGATCGGCTGGCCAGAGGTCTCCGCCTGGGGTCTGGCGCTCGGAGGGGCCGCCTTGCTCGAACCGATCGTTGCCTTCACCGCCGGTCTGGCCCTCGTTCAGATTGTGCTCCGCGATGCCACCTCCCGCTCTCTCTGGCGGGTGGTGTGCCTGGGGCTCATCGCCGGGCTGGTCATCTCCCCCTGGCTGGTGCGGAACCGCACTCAACTCGGGGGCTGGGTCCCCATTCGCGGGAATTTTGGTCTCGAGTTCGCGCTCGGCAATCAGCCGGGAGCCGATGGGACCGCCGTGCGGTCCGCCACCGCCGATCTCCACCCTTTCACCAATCCGGCCGCGGCCCAGCGCGTCGTCGAAGTGGGCGAGCTGGCCTACTCGCGGGAGGTGGGCCGGAACGCCTGGCAGTGGGCGGTCAGCCATCCCGCCGACTTTGGCCAACTCTGCCTGCAACGCGCGCGGTTGTACTGGTTCCCCCCGCCGCGACTGCTGGGCTCGGGACGGCGGTCGGCGTGGCCGCGGGCGATGCTCCTGTGGAGTTGCACCCTAGCAGTCGGCTGGCAACTTTGGCGTGGGCTGCGCGACTGGCCGCAGAGACGGGCCGGGCTCGCGATCTTCTGCCTGGTCCCCAGCCTGCCGCACCTGTTCACCCACATCGAACTTCGCTATCGCCAACCGATCTGGGCGTTCGAACTCTTGCTCCTGGCGTTGACCCTCGACGGGCTCTGGCAGATGGCGGCAGCGCGCGGTGAACCTCCGCCAGACCGCCAGCCGGGCCTTTGAACAGTCCCGCCCGGCGTTGCGTCTGTCTCGATGCAGTTCGCCGCGACACTGCACCACCGCGATCCGGGGCCGCCGTCGCGCCGGAACCTCGCCCAACTCAGCCGTCGAGGTAGCGGATCCGCTTCTGCATATCGACGTTGATGCTCTGGTGATTCCGCCGGAGATTTCCCGGGTGAAACAGCGATGTGCGCACCGCCTCCATGTCGTCGGCACCAATCGCGTTGGTGAAGATTGGGATGAGGTACTGCTCGCCCAGGGCCGATGGCTGAAAGTGGATCGGGTCGTAGAACGACGGATGCATGAGCCGGGGGTGAATACCCCCCCACTGATCGCGCAATCGATTGGCCGCCACCGAGTCGACATAGAAGCCCCGACCCGGGGTCCACTGCAGCGTGGCGACGTAATTCGACGCGCCGTCATGCAGCAGGTCGACCGCCTTGCCCCCCAGTTGCATCGCGTGGAAGCGATCGAACTGGATGGGCCGGCCACCGCGCTGCGTGTGCCCCAGTTTACGGGTGAAGATCGCCGACGCGGCCGATTCGTTACGTCGCCGACTGGTGAAATACTCATCCCCCAGCCGCTGGATCAGTTCATTACGAATCGCCTCGGCCGCTCCCCGCAGCACCGTCTTGCCCGAGGGATCGGTCTGGTTCGAATCGCCCCCCAATTGGCGGCCATCGGCGGTCATCACCCCTTCGCCCACCACCAGCACCACGTTCTTCTGCAGTTCATAGAGCTCGCGGACCCGCTGCTCGACCCGATCGAAATCGATCGGCGATTCCGGGAGCAGGATGAGGTCGGGTTGCCCATACGCCGAACCGAGGGCGATGTAGCCCGAATCGCGCCCCATCACCTCGATGAT
>CAIUHT010000564.1 GCA_903898975.1 uncultured Planctomycetaceae bacterium | reverse complement strand
GCGAGCACTACGACATGTTCAATGGCCACGGGGTCAACATTGGACTGAACGTGCTGAAACATACGCAGCACGAGCCGATGGTGCGGCTGTTTGTGATCGAAGAAAGCTGGGCCAAGAAGTACAACCTGCCTGACGCTGTCTGGAAGACGCGTTACGACGGGTCGAAAGACAAGCTCTCGTACTATCGAGTCCGGTCGGTGACGCTCCCCGACTCGCAGGAGACCGAGCGTTACGATTCGTGGCACTCGTACCAGGCGGGGCGGACGTTCGCCGACAATCCGCGCCTGCAGGCCGATTCCCAAATGAATCGCCCGCTGTTCGTGCGGGAGCCCCCGCGGGTCAAGGGGGGGCGTCAGAACCTGGGAGTCGCCATTCCGCGGGCCCTCAACAATGTCGGTTCGGCGAGCGCCAATTGACCGACCGTGTTAACCGCTGCACCGCGTGAGGTCTTGCCGAGTCCGCGTGACTGCCGCCCCATTCCCGCTTCGCAGCCCAAGTTGCCCCGCGAGCCTTATCCGCCCGCCCACTTGAGCTGACGCCCGCCGAATCCCAGTTTTCCTTCGCCTGCTGGAGCTGTCTGCATGGACGCGACCGCGATCAATCCCGAGGCTTCGTCGAGCCAGACTGCTCCCCGGCCCGGGTTCTTTTTTGGACTCGAAGTTCCGGTCGGGATGGCCCTGATGCGGATCTGCCTGCCAGCGGTGCTGTTGATTGACGTGGTGCTGCGGCACCCGTGGGCTCGCGAGCTGTACTCGCTCGATGGGGCCCCAGCCCCCTTGGGGGTGGCGTTCGGCCGACCTGACCTGGTCCCCACGCTGCCCGGAGCGGCGGTGGTGGGCCTGCACGCCGTGCTGATCGCCAGCCTGCTGTCATTGATAGTGGGGTGGCATACCCGGCTGGCGGCGGTGCTGGCCTGTGTACTCTACACCTGGTTCGGGCTGCTCGACTCGGTCAGCACCATTACCAAGTACACGGTGATCGCGACGCACCTGCTGATGCTGCTGGCGGTCTCGCCTGCGGGCCGCATCTGGTCGCTTGATGCCTGGCGGGACTGGCGTCGGGGCGAGCGGGCCCTCGATGATGACCTTCCCATGGCCCCCATCTGGTCGGCCCGGCTGGTCCAACTGCTGATGGCGGCGACCTACCTGGGTGCGTCGCTCACCAAGATGCACACGCCAACGTTTTTCAGTGGCGACCAGCTGATGTACTGGACCATGACCTACGTAAACAACGTGCATCCGCTGGGGGACTGGCTGTCGCAGCATCCGCTGGTGCTGAGCCTGTTCGGCTATATCACCATCGTGTGGGAAATCACGTTCCTGTTCCTGATCTTCCAGCCCAAGACGAAGTGGCCGGTGATCGCGATCGGGTTTTTCTTCCACCTGATGACGATGTTCACCCTGGGGCTGTATATCTTCCCGCTGGTGATGTACTCGGGATACCTGGCGTTTGTGAACGAAGCCGACGCGCGGGTGGTGGGGCGCTGGTTGCGGTGGTTGCCGTTACGGGAGTGGGGCCAGGCATGGCCACCGGTGCTCGATCGCCTGGTGTCGCGGGTCTGGCCGGCTCCGCCGCGGTTTGCGGGACTGGCAACGCATGGGCTGGTGCTGGTGCTGGCGGGCCTGGGAGCAATTGAAGTGGAGCGGTGGCGGGACCCTTACCAGGAACGGGGCGAAGGGGGGCCACTGGCACTCCAGGCAATCTCCGACGACGAAGTGGTGCAGTTGTTCTCGGGTGACCGGGCGATCCGCGGGAGCGACAAGGTGCTGGCGTTCGACGTTGGCGATTTCCTGGTGGGTGAACACCTGCCGGTCCGCAAGAGCGAGTTTGTCGAGGGCGAGCGGCTGATTGCCCAGGCGACACTGACGCCACCGCGTGAAGACATGTGGCTCGATTGCTGGCTGCACGAGGCCCTCCCGAGTACCGAGGGACAACTGTCCGAACCGGGGCGGGCGGTGGTGAAGCTGGGGCAGGCGGTGGGGCGAGAACTGTTTCGTATGAACTTCCAGTTCAATGCGGATGGGGCGCTGCCTCCCGGCGAGTACATCCTGCGGCTAAGAAGTGGCCGCGATGACCTGGCGTGGCGGCGGTTCCGCATCGTGCCCAAAGAGAACCCTGGAGCGGAAGCGGTCTCGGCGAACTAGCCGAGACGAGGGGCGCCGACGGTTAAGCGGTCACCAGTTCCGCAGCGATCCGAGTGGGCCATAGAGCTGGCCGCAGCGCACAGCCGGCAGGGAGGGCACTCCCCGTGCGGACGCAGCAACTGTGCCGAGGGTCGACACGCTGTTGACTACGGCAAGCCTGCGGGCCGGGTTCAGTCTTCTTCTTTGCGGAAGTGGCGGTTCTGGGCCGGCACGACGCACTGCAGGACCTTGAGCAGGACCTCGGCGGGCGAGCCGATAGCGTCGACCTCGGCAACCAGCTTGGGGGAATAGAACTCAAGGACGGGCCGGGTTTCGGCTTCGTAAACAACGAACCGCTTGCGGATGATATCTTCGTGGGCGTCATCGACGCGGTTTTCGCGGATGGCCCGGCGGCGGATGCGGTGAATCATCGCCTCAAGATCAACCGACTTGAGGTGCACGATGCGGACGACATCAATGTATTCCTGCAGGATCTCGGCCTGAACGCGGTTTCGCGGAATGCCGTCGAGGATCAGCAGGTCTTCGTGGGGCTTGAAGTTCGAGAGCATGCACAGCCCGTCGAGATGCCGTTTCCAGATGCGGATGGTGATCTCATCGGGGACGAGCATTCCCTTGGAG
>CAIUHT010000563.1 GCA_903898975.1 uncultured Planctomycetaceae bacterium | reverse complement strand
CGACCTGCATCTTCAGCAGCCGCTCGATGCTCCAAGCTTCCCCCCGGGCGTTGATCCACTGCGCGTCGCTCGGTTCGTAGTGCGCCAGCGCCCACAGGGTCCAGGTGATCTCGCGCCCGGTGCGGACCTGCATCTTGGCATCTTGCACCACGTCGCGAATCGTAATCACCTTTGTCGGGGTCTGGATCTCGTAGTCGAGTGGAATGTTCGCGAGGCACATGTAGCCCAGGAACTGCGTCGGGTGCCCCTCGAAGGCGTAAGGCTTGGTGAAGGGGTGCCCCTGCCCGCCGTAGGGAGTCTCTTCCCAGAGCGGCTGCTTGTCGTAGAACGCCCCGCCGAAGATCCACTCAATCCCGCTGATGTACTGCCCGGTCCGCTGGTCGCGCAACTTCATGTCCCAGCGCTGGGCCAGGATGCCATGCACCACCTGCCACGGTGTATGCCGATCGGCAATGAGCGTCCGTCGCGACGTTTCGTAGATGGCGATGTCCAGCAGATCGCGCTGCGGGATCTGCACCAGCCGCGTCGGCTGGTCAAGAATCGCCGCATAACGCCGCGATGCGTCCTGGGCCTGAGCCGCCTGCCATCCGAGCAGGGCCATCCACAGCGCCAGACTTGTCTGCCACACCCGGCGGTACCGCTTCATCATGACATCCGCTGCTGCTGAATTCCCGTGCATGCCGACGTGGGCCCGTTCCCCCCCACGTCGATCGGCGTCTCCTGCCGATCCCCGGCGGTCGAGATGCGATGAGCGACGCATCCCGGTCCATTGATCGACCCGCCCCCGGGGTGGGCTTGTCAGGCGAGACAAAAAACCGGCAGGGTTTCGCGCTTCGGCAAACTCTCTCCATTCAACCCAAACCACCATTCCCCTGACAAGCCCCCCAGCCCCATCCCGGGGGAAATCCTGCGATTCCACCCAGCCGCTCGTGCCCGCCGGGGGATTCCACCTCTTGACGTGACCCGCCCAAAATCGCCCCGCCGGCCCCCGTCCCAGCTTCGCCGGCGTGCCGCCAATTTCCGCGATCCCTTGACCGCAACCGGCCACTTGGGGAAGTTGGCAGTCCACGTCGGCCGGAATCGCGGTCGGTTGGAGCGGGAGGGAACCCCTCATGGCAGCCGGAGGCCTCGAGAGTCTCCCACCTGCCCGGGGGCTGGTCCCCGCCACCCCGCTCTCACTGCCCCCTCCGCAGTCGAGCACCGGGCCTTGCGGCCCCCCTCGACAGCGGTCTGCCGGTGTGGAAGATGGCTGCGGGCCTTAGCCCCTCAGCCCCCCGGTTTTCTTGGTCAGTCCCCTCCCCATCGAGGGCTGGCTGCCAGACACTTGTCAGCGTCAGGGTCGTGCATCATGTCCACAGAAAAAGCCATGCGGGTCCGCGGAGTGCGGGGGGCCACCACCGCCTCGGCCAACACCCGGGAGGCGGTGCTCGAGGCGACCCGCGAATTGCTGCAGGAAATCCTCAAGCTCAATCAGATCGATGACCCGGAAGACATCGCCTCGATCCTGTTCACCACCACTCCTGACCTCACCGCGACCTTTCCTGCGGAGGCCGCCCGCGAGATCGGCCTGCAACTGGTCCCGCTGCTGTGTGCCTCGGAGATCGCCGTCCCCGGTCGCCTGACCAGCTGCATCCGGGTGATGCTGCACCTCAACACCACCAAGTCGCTGGCCCAGATCATTCACGTCTACCTCCGCGAAGCGAAATCGCTGCGGCCCGACATCCACTCGGCCCAATAGCCCCGGCAGCAGTCGACCCGCCGCCGCAGGGCATCGGCGGATGGCGACTCAGCCCCAGTGCTCCATTTCCATCCCAGCGCGCCAGTTCACCCCCCGCGGCGTAGATCGGCCAGCACATCGGCACAACCGCACAACCAGCGGTGCTCATCGGGTGTCGGCCTGGCCCTCAGGTCGAATCTTGTTCGCGCCGCACACGCACTGGCTTTTCAGCCCACGGTGCCCGGACCCAGGGCCGCGCTGAATGCGAACCAGCGGCAGTCATGTCGCT
>CAIUHT010000562.1 GCA_903898975.1 uncultured Planctomycetaceae bacterium | reverse complement strand
AGGGTTGAGGGTTCAAGTCCCTCCTCTCGCACTCTTCGACGGTGGTGGTCTGCCTTGAGGACGCAGCCGGGAGATTCCTGCGGTGCCCCTTCCCGGGGCTTCCTCCGGAATCCGAAAGGCGGGCGGCTCGCGTCCGCGTACCTTCTGGTCCCGCCAACCAGCCGCAGATCCGGAAGCCACCAACGTCGTGGTGGAACGATGATGGCCGTTGTTCTGGCAGGCGGATCGGTGTGACGGACGAACGCCGCCTGACCCACGCGGGTCCGCCACCCTCAACGCACAGATTCTGACTTCGCTGGAGTTCCGCATGCACAGTCCGCGCTTCATTCATACCGCCACGCTGCTTTGCCTCGGGATCCTGGCCTGGGTCCCGCCTGCAGCGAGGGGTCAGGATGCTCCGTTGGTAGCCCCCACCGAGGCGCTCTCACCAGCCGAACAACAGAAGCTGTTCAAGCTCCCGCCCGGGTTCCACATCGAATTGGTGGCCAGTGAGCCCGAGATTCAGAAGCCGATGAATCTCGCGTTCGACGCCGCCGGTCGGCTGTTCGTGACCCAGTCGATCGAGTACCCATTTCCGGCCCGCGAGGGGGAGCCCCGCGACACAATCCGGGTCATCACCGATACCAACGGCGATGGCGTGCCCGACAAGGTCTCGAAGTTCGCTACGGGGTTGAACATCCCCATTGGCGTGCTTCCGCTCGTGAATTCGGAAGTTCTCGCCTACAGCATTCCCCGCATCGAGCGGTTCAGCGACACCACCGGTGCCGGAGTTGCCGATCGTCGCGAACCGCTGTTCGGCGCGTTCGGTTTTGACGATACCCACGGGATGGCGAGTTCGTTCAACTGGTGGCTCGATGGCTGGGTCTATGCCTGTCACGGGTTCCGCAACACCTCGGCGGTGGCCGGGGCCGACCAGGAAGTCATGAACCTCAATTCGGGGAACACCTACCGCTTCCGTCCCGATGGCTCCCGGATCGAGCAGTTCACCTGGGGGCAGGTGAACCCGTTCGGCATGGCGTTCGATGCCTTGGGCAATGTATTCACCGCCGACTGCCATTCTCGTCCCATTTACATGCTCTTGAAAGGGGCGTATTACCCCAGTTTTGGCAAGCCCCATGATGGCTTGGGATATGGTCCCGAGATGATCAAGCACAGCCATGGATCGACCGGAATCTGCGGGCTGGTGTACTACGATTCGTCTCACTTTCCCGCTCCCTACCGCGACACGGTGTTCATCGGGAATCCGGTGACCGGCCGGATCAATCACGATCGCCTGGCCCCCACGGGTTCCTCTTTCGAGGCGGTCGAACAGCCCGATTTCCTCTCGTGCGGCGATCTGTGGTTCCGCCCGGTCGACATCAAGCTGGCCCCCGATGGCTCGCTCTATGTCGCCGACTTTTACAACTGCATCATCGGCCACTACGAAGTCGATCTCTACCATCCCCGTCGGGATCGCGAGAAGGGGCGGATCTGGCGAATCACCTATCGTGGTGACGAGGGGGCCACGGCTCGGATCGGCAAGGTCGCCAACCTGGCCCAGTCTCCCCTACCGGAGGTGTTCGCGGCCCTCGGTCATGAAAGCCTTGTGGTTCGCACACTGGCGACTCATCAGGCAGTCGCCCGAATTCAAGATGCCGATCTGCCGGTTGCTCGAAAGCTGCTTGAAAGCCAGTCCGCCTTGACCCGTGCGCATGCCCTGTGGGTGCTGCTGCGACGCGGCGGGCTCGAGTTGGCCGACTTGCGACGCCTGGTTGCCGACCCGGATCGGATGGTGCGAGTGCATGCGGCGAAGGCGCTGGCAGCGGTCGAGTCGAGTCGTTTTGCCTTGGCACGCCTGGAACTGGCCCGCGACCTGCTGGAAGACAGCGATCCCTTTGTGCAACGGGCGGCGGCCGAGACGCTCGGCCAGATTCCCGATGCGGCCAGTGCCTTGCCACTGCTGGAACTGTGGCGAAAGACCCCCGCAGGCGACACCCACCTCATTCACGCAACGCGGATCGCGCTCAGAAATTGCCTCAAGCCCGAAGAGTCTTGGGCTGGTCTGGCCGCGCGGGCGGTGCAGGTCAACCCGGGGCACCTGGCCCGGCTGGCCGATGTTTCCCTGGGATCTCCCACGGCGGCTGCGGGACGGTTCCTGACCAGCCAGCTTGGCCAGGAGGGGTTCGATCCCAATCGGATGGCTGAGTTTGCGGCACACGCGGCCCGCCATCTGCCTCCTGCAGATCTCGCGTCGCTGTACCAGACGGTTGATCGGCAGTTGCCGCCGCTTGACGTGGGGCGACAGGTGGGTGTGGTGCGGGGATTGGCACAGGCCCTTCAAGCTCGACAGATTGCGCTGCCTCCCTTTCTGCGAAATCGGGGTGGGGAATTGGCGGCTCAACTGCTTCAGGGCCAGGCCGACGACGAGTTGAAGAACGGGGCGGAACTTGCCCGCGACTTGCGGGTGGTCGATGCGCAACCCCGCCTGCGTGAAGTGGCTCTGAATTCCGCCCGACCGGTTCCCCTCCGGCAATTGATGCTGGAGGTGCTCAATTCGCTGAATGGCGAGGCGAACTCAGAACTGTTGCAGCAGTTCATTCGCCAAGGCACGGAAGCGGTGCCCGTCCGTCAGAAAGCCTCGGAACTGCTGGGGGGGCAGGGTTCGCCGGCATCCCGGGAGGCGTTGTTGAAGTTGCTGCCCGAAGTGCCTGATCCGGTCGGAGTGTCAATCGCCCGATCGCTGGCGTCGGGAGCCGAGGGGGCCAACGCCCTGATGACAGCGCTTGAGCAGGGGAAGGCCAGCACCCGGCTGGTACAGGACATCATCGTGGCCGAGCGGTTGAAAGGGCAGGACCACGCGGAGGTCTCCACGCGCCTGGCCAGCCTCATGGCCGATTTGCCCACCGAGGATGATCGGGTCCGTCAGTTGCTGGCGGCCCGACGGGATGCCTACGGGAAAGCGACCACCGACGCGGGGATGGGGCGGCAGGTGTTCTCAAAGATCTGCGCCAACTGTCATCGGGCTGAGGGGCAGGGGGCCAAGGTTGGCCCCGATCTCGATGGAATCGGACAACGGGGACTGGAACGCCTGCTCGAGGATGTGTTGCTGCCCAGTCGAAATGTGGATCAGGCGTTCCGCTCGACGGTAATCGAGCTGAAGAGCGGAAAGACGGTCAGTGGACTGTTGGCTCGGGAGGAAGGGGCGCGACTGATCCTGATTGATGAACAGGGACGCGAGTTCGCGGTCGAGTCCAGCGAGATCGCCGAGCGCCGCGTCCTGCGGATTTCTCCCATGCCCGCCAACATCGCCGAACAACTCCCCGAAGGAGATTTCCTCCACCTCGTGAAATACCTGCTGTCATTGCGGACTCAACCGACTGTCGATACCGGAAAGGCTGAGTAGTTGGGCGTCGGTTCGCTGCCGTCCGACGGCTGCCTCGTGACGGCTGTCGCCCCTCCTCTCTTGCCCCTGTTCGCTCGCCCAGGGTTTGGGGAGCCTGTGGCTCTTCAAAGGCCTGTCAGACCACCCTCACGGTTCCGATGGATGCCAGGCTCCAGGCTCGAGTCGGCGCGATGTGTATCCCACCGCAATTCGGAGTCGGGATTCTGCACGGAGTGAATGTTTGAGAGTGCCATCTGCGGGGCCCGAGACCCGGTTCGGTCCGGACGCCCGCGACCGCAATCGAGTGGGATGTTGGCCAACGTACTTCTAACGGTTGGGCTGATGGAATTTGCCCTCAGCCAACCCGGTTGGGCGACGGGGGCGGCCCACCGATCAGCGGCCATCCCGTGCTGGCCGCGGAATCCCGGTTGATTTCGGTCCGCTCAGGGCGGTGACGAACAGCGATACCACACGCGACTCTTCCAGAGATCACCGCGAGCTGTGCAGAGCGACATCCGCTGCTGCCCACGATCTGGCAGCAGCGGATGTCTGCGATCTCTCAATCTGCGGCGATCTTGTACAGGAATTCGTCGGTGCGGAGGTACATCGCTCCGCGGCTGAAGGCGGGG
Organism: uncultured Planctomycetaceae bacterium; assembly: GCA_903898975.1. Lineage (GTDB taxonomy): Bacteria > Planctomycetota > Planctomycetia > Planctomycetales > Planctomycetaceae > UBA10511. The sequence continues at coordinate 388 of CAIUHT010000562.1, read as the reverse complement.
GTGGCCAGAGTTCGTCCCGGGAGTTCATTGGTCCCGAGGATTTCGAATTTTCGGCCCACCGCCAGCCATGTCGCCAAGCCAGTTTCGTTGAGCATCAGGATCCGTCCATTCACATGGATGGGCGAGGCCGAATAATTGCCCCCCAGTCGTTCGGTCCAGTGCGACTCGCCGGTCTTCGCATTGATGCAGGAAGCAATCCCGTTGTCAGACACGAAGAACAGTTCCTCCCCCACGAGCACGGGGGAGGGAGTACTGGGGGCACCGCGCTTGAGGCGCCAGGCGACGTGAGACTCGGTGATGTCCCCCTTTCCACCAAGGCGGACCGCCATCAGTTCGGGGTTGTCGTAATCGTGATTGTAAATCGCCAATCCGTGGCCGATGGTTGGCT
>CAIUHT010000561.1 GCA_903898975.1 uncultured Planctomycetaceae bacterium | reverse complement strand
GTGGAGAGTGGAGAGTGGAGGGGTTGGGGCTTGGCCGGTTGTGCGCCGCTTACTGAGGGTGCGACGCGAGGAACCACGGCATCAACAGGTGCCCCTGGGGGAACGAGAGATTCGACGCGGCGGCGGTTGGCTCGTCGTAGTGGCTGGCGGCGTCGGGGGTGATGCCCGTCCCGGCGACGACGAACGGGACCGCTCCGTGACTGTGGGTCTTGGTGCGGAGAAAGGTCGGGTGGTCGGGCGAGACCAACAGTCGGCCGGCGGGCAACTGCCGGAGGTGCGCCCAGAGCGGGCCGACAATCTCCCGATCAATCTGCTCGAGCGACTCGACCTTGGCCCGGGCATGTCCTTCGTGCGACGCCTCGTCGGTCGCCTCGACATGCACGACCACCAGGTCGTGGGTGGCCAGCGCTTCGACCGCGGCCCGGCCCTTGTTGCCGTAGTTGGTGTCGAGGTAGCCTGTCGCCCCCTCGACGGCGATGTTCTGCCAGCCCAGCAGGTTCGCCAGGCCGCGGAGCAGATCGACCGCGGTGATCATCGCTCCCTGCACGCCAAACCGCTGGGCGAAAGGTTGCAATGCCGGTCGCCGCCCCTGGCCCCACAGCCACGCCTGCGTCGCTGGCACAGGCCGGGCGACGTTCTCGGCATCGCTCGCCAACAGTGGTTGGCTCGCCTCCATCAACTGCCGCAACACTGCGGAGCCGGTCCCTTTGGGGAGCCACGGCTCAACCCGCTGTTCGGTAATGTCGTGCGGAGGCGTGGTCTGGGTGTCGGAGGCGAATGGGGGGGCGTCGGCCGAGGTCTCCCGACGAATCAGCAGATTGCGGTAGCTGACTCCGGGGTGAAACTCCCAACCCGCGCCCCCCAGCTGTTGTTGCAGGAGGGCAATCAGCCGGTGTGCCAGCGGCGTGGGAATCTGCCCCGCCGTAAAGCTGTGCATGACGCCATTCCGCACGGTGACCAGGTTGCAGCGGATGGCCCAGTCGTCGGGACCGAGGGGAATTCCCTGGGCAGCCGCTTCGAGCGGGGCCCGGCCCGTGTGCAGCAAGACCGGGTCGTAGCCAAACAGGCTCATCGTCGCCACGTCGCTGCCCGAGGGGAACCCGTCGGGCACATTGTCGGCACGCCCCACGCGACCCAGGCGGGCCAGCTCATCCATCGCGGGAGTGTGGGCCGCCTGCAGGGGAGTCAGACCTCGCAGTTCGGGCTGGGGCTCGTCGGCACAGCCGTCGGGAATGACAAGTGCGAATTTCATGCAGGTCTCACTCAGTCAAGATCACGCGGGCGAACCCGGCACATCCAGCCACGGCCACGGCGTCGGCCCCACCACGCCCCTCGTCGCCTCGCCCCCAGCCACCACCACTCTTTGGCCACCAAGCTTCAGCCCAGTTCACTGTGCTCAATGCGCTTGGGCTTAGTTCCATGCGCCTTCAAATCCACGGGCCTTTACGTCCAAGCGCCCCACATCCACACACTCCACATCGACAGGAGAGGTTTTTCCGGGTCCGGCACCAGCGGGCTCACCTCGACTCGCTCATCTCACCTTGGCATCCGTCCGGGTCCGATCGGCTTCACACGGGCGTCGATCTGGTCAGCCGTCGGCCCGGTGAGAGAAACGCGAAAAGCGATCGGTTGGATCACTCTTCGTGACTGGTTGCGACTGACCCCAGGTGGGTCGCGCGTCGCGGTGCGGTCCTCGGGCTCCTGGCTGGCCAGTTCAGCCCCGCACCGGCATGCGGACGTGGGGTGGGCGAATGGACCCCAGTCGGGCCAGGCCCTCCTCCGCGGCCCGCAGATTTCCCTCGGTGGTGCGGTGCGTCATGATGACCAGCGGGACGGTCGGGACCGTGGTGGCGTCGTGCGAACTCGCCTCGGGGGCTTCGTGCTGAATCACCGAGGCAATGCTGATGCCGTTGCGGCCCAGCACCGCCGCAATGTCGGCCAGCACGTGCGGTCGGTCGAGAACCTGGAACCGCAGGTAGTACCGCCCCGCAATCCGCTCGGCAGGCAACAGGGAATAGGGGGCCGGGTCCCGCCACCATTCCAGGCGCGGATAGTTCAGTTGCGTCCGCCCGGCGACCGTGTCGATCAGGTCGGCGACCACCGCCGAGGCCGTTGGCATCTGCCCCGCCCCCGGGCCCGAGAACCACGTCTCCCCCACCACGTCTCCCACCAGTCCAATGGCGTTGTACGCCCCCTGCACTTCGGCCAGCGGAGTCTGCTTCCGCACCAGGCAGGGCTGCACGTACATCTCCAGCTCTTCCCCGACCAGCTGCGAGACCGCCAGCAGTTTGACCGTGAAGCCCAGTTCGTCGGCGTACCGCAGGTCTGAGAGGTCGAGCCGGTCAATCCCCTGCCGATGCACCTGCGCCAACGTCGCCCGCACTCCAAACGCCAGCCGGGTGAGGATGATCAGCTTTTGAGCGGCGTCACTGCCGTCGACATCGAGCGTTGGGTCTTCCTCGGCAAAGCCCAGTTCCTGCGCCTTGCGAAGCGCCTGGTCGTAACTCCAGTTCTCCCGGGCCATCTGGCTCAGGATGTAGTTGCTCGTGCCGTTCAGGATCGCCGAGATCGAGACAATCTGATTCGCCGACAGGCACTGCCCCACCGTCGCAATGATCGGAATTCCCCCGGCGACCGCCGCTTCGAAAGCGATGGTGCGGCCCAGTTGACGGGCACGGGCGAACAGTTCATCGCCACATTCACACAGCAGGGCCTTGTTGGCGGTGACGACATCTTTGCCCGCCTCCAGCAGTTGCAGCAGGATTTCGCGGGCGGGGTGGATCCCCCCGACCAGGTGGGCGGCGATTTCGATCTCGGGATCCCGCAAGACCGCAGCCAGCTGATCGGTCAGCACACCCGCTGGCAGTTCGAGCCCACGGGGCCGGTTCAGGTCGCGAACCACCGCCCGGCGGAGGACCAGGGGGCGACCAGCCCGGCGGGCCAGGCGGTCGCCGTGCTGCAGCAGCACGCGGGCGACCCCCGTTCCCACTGTTCCCATGCCCACGATGCCTACGCCGACGGGAGACCTGTTCGAACTGTCAGCGGCAGCCACGGTGGCGGTGAACTCCGGGAGGAACGGGCGGTTATTTGGATGGCGGCAAACCATCCTCGAAGCGTCTATCGTAAGGCGGGCACCGGTCCGTTGGCAACGTGCCCAGCCCTGCCAATGGTGGCGGGGCTCACTAGAATAGGCGAAGCGTGGTTGCCACCCGGCGGTCCGTGAGCCGTCCGTCCCCGTGGCCCTGTCCCAGGTGTCTCGATGAACTCTCAGCCTCGCGAAGCGACCTCCCCCCGGGTCTGTATCGGGGCGGTGAACTACCTGAACTCGAAGCCGCTGATCGAGGGCCTGGCCGAGGCTCTTCCCCAGGCCGACCTGCAGCTCGACTTCCCCAGCCGCCTCGCCGACCGACTGCTGGCGGGGACCCTCGACGTGGCGTTGGTCCCGAGCATTGCCAGCCTGTTGTCGCCCCGGTTCGAGGTCGTTTCGGATGCCTGCGTGGCGACGCGGGGGCCGGTGCTGTCGGTGAAGCTCTACAGCCGGGTGCGGCCCGCCGAGATTGGCACGCTGGCCCTCGATGCCGGTTCGCGGACCAGCGCGACGCTGGTGCGGATTCTGCTGGCCGAGCGGCATGGGGTCTTCCCCCAGCTCGAGCCACTGCCACTCGACCAGACGCTGGAGTCGAGCCAGGCCGACGCCGTGCTGCTGATTGGTGACCGGGCGATTCACCCCCCTGCCGAGGCGTTTGAATGCGTCTGGGACCTGGGGGAGGAATGGACGCGGGACACGGGGCTGCCGTTTGTGTTCGCGTTGTGGGCGACCAGGCGGGGAGCCGAGTTGGGCTCGATCGAGCGGGAGTTGAAGTTGGCCCGCGACCGGGGCGTGGCCCGGCTGCCCGAGATTGCCCGGCGCGAGGCCCCCCACCTGGGGCTGAGCGAACCCGTGGCACTCGACTACCTGAAGAACAACCTGTACTACCATCTGGGACGTGAAGAACGACGGGGCCTCGCGTTGTTTCACCAGCTGGCATGCCGGCATCAACTGGCCCCGGGAGGATTCGAGCTTGTCTACCGAGATTACGCCTACGCTTGAGAAAGCGGTCGCCGGCGGGCGGCTGACCCCCGAAGAGGGCCTGCGCCTGCTGGAGTCGACCGATCTGCTGGCGCTGGGCCAGGCGGCCGATGCGATCACGCGTCGACTGCACCCCGGTCCTTACCGCACGTACAACATCGACCGCAACATCAACTACACCAACGCGTGTACCGCGGTCTGCGATTTCTGCGCCTTCTACCGCCCGCCGAAGCACCCCGAGGTGTACGTGCTGTCGCGCGAGGTGCTGCACCAGAAGATCGCCGAGACGGTGGAACTGGGGGGCGACCAGATCCTGCTCCAGGGAGGGCTGCATCCCAGCCTCCCCCTCGAGTGGTACGAAGAGATGCTCGCCGATCTGCGGAGCCATTTCCCCACCATCAACATCCACGGGTTCAGTCCTCCCGAGATCCACCACTTCACCAAGCTCAGCAAGCTGCCCCTCAAGACGGTGCTCGAGCGATTGAAGGCGGCAGGGCTGGGAAGTCTGCCCGGTGGCGGGGGTGAGATCCTCGTTGATCGCGTGCGGGCCGAGATCACCCGCGGCAAGGTCATGACCGACGACTGGCTCAACGTGCACCGCGTCTGGCATGAACTGGGCGGCCGCTCTTCGGCGACCATGATGTTCGGTCATGTCGAGACGCTCGCTGAGCGAATCGAGCACCTCGACCGCCTCCGCCAGCTGCAGGATGAAACCGGCGGCCTGACGGCGTTCATCTGCTGGACCTTCCAGCCCGAGCACACCGAGATGGCCCACATTCCTCCCTCGGGCGCGTTCGAGTACCTGAAAACGCAGGCGGTGGCCCGGCTGTATCTCGACAACGTGGCGAACATCCAGTCGTCTTGGGTCACCCAGGGGGAAAAGACCGGCCAGGTCGCGCTCTTCTTCGGCGCGAACGACATGGGCAGCCTGATGATCGAGGAGAACGTCGTGTCGTCCGCGGGGACGGTGCACCACCTGACGCTCGACTCGATTCGCCGGTGCATTCGCGAAGCCGGATACATTCCCCGGCAGCGGAACGTGTTCTATCAGTTCATCGATGAAGACCCGGGGCCCGACCCCGACGCCCCTTCGCCTCCGCCCGCGGCCCCCCTTCCGTCGCACTCCCTGCCGGTGCTGGCAGCGGGTGGCTCGTGATCGCTGCGCGGGGCCTGACCAAGCACTACGAGAATCTCTCGGGCGATCCGTTTGTCGCGGTTGACGGGGTG
>CAIUHT010000560.1 GCA_903898975.1 uncultured Planctomycetaceae bacterium | reverse complement strand
TGATCCCCGGACGCTGACCAGGGCCCTGGTCCTGGGCGACCGGGTCGATGGCGACCAGGTTGGGGAGGCGTCAGGCGAACGCTGGTCCGCTCTTGGGGACTGGCTGTTGTGAGTTGGGCGGGGGGCGGCTGCCAGTGGGATGACTGGCTGATCGCGGTGTGACTGGTTGCGGTGTGACTGATCGATGCGTGACTTCGAGGCCGAGGTGTCGGCTCTCAAGATTGGCCCGAGTGGCGGGCCGGGTTGGCTCCGCTGGAGTGGCTGTTCAACTCCCCTGTGGTCTTCACTGAAAGCCCGGTTGACGTGAGTGCTTACGGACCCGCGATGACGCACCTGATCGAGCAGCTGGAGATGCTGCCCGGGGTGGGGAAGAAGTCGGCCGAGAGGCTGGCGTATTTCCTGTTGATCGCCCCCCCCGAAAAGGCGCTGGGGCTGGCGCGGGCCATTCAAGAGGTCAAGGCGAAGGTGCATGCCTGCCGGCAGTGCCACAACCTCACCGAAAACGAACTCTGCGACATCTGCTCGGACCCTCGCCGCGACCAGCAGGTGGTCTGCGTGGTGGAACAGACCAAGGACCTGCTGTCGCTCGAATCGTCCGGGGCGTTCCAGGGGGTCTACCACGTCCTGCAGGGTCGGATCGCCCCCCTCGAGGGGATGGGTCCCGAGAAGCTGACCCTCGAGTCGCTGGTCGAACGGGTGCGGAAACAGAAGGTCCGCGAACTGGTGATGGCGACCAATCCGACAGTCGAGGGAGACGGGACCGCGCTGTTCATCTCGAACCTGCTGGCGAATGACCCGGTGAAGATCACGCGGTTGGCTCGGGGCATCCCCACGGGGAGCGTTCTCGAGTATGCCAACCGGCAGATGCTGGCCGACGCGCTTCGCGGTCGGCAGTCGTTCTAGGCCCGAGGAACTGCCGCTCCGATGCACCTCGGTTTCAGCCAGAACATGAAGATGAGCCAGCAAATGAAGCTGGCTCCGCGGATGATCCAGTCGATGGAGATTCTGCAACTCCCCCTGATGGCGCTCCGGGAACGGATCGAGCAGGAACTGATCGAGAACCCGCTCCTCGAAGACACCCCGGCTCAGCGCGAAACACCCGCCGAGCCCGAGTCGGGCGAGCCTCCCCCCGAAGTCGTTCCCGAGAAGCCCCTCGAGCAGCGGGAACTGGTCGTCGACAACGATCACAACAACCAGGACGACTTCGAAAGGCTCTCGGAACTGGGGGACGCCTGGCAGGATGACGAGTCGTTCTCCCCCCGGCTGTCGGGAGCCCGGATCGATGAAGAGGGGGACCGTGCGCTCGACCAGATGGCCAACCTCGAGGCCCGCCCCCCCTCGCTGCAGGAACACCTGCTCGAACAGTTACACTTCTTTGACGCCAATCCGCGCGAGCGGCAGTTCGCCGAGTTCCTGATTCAGAACCTCGACTCCAACGGCCGTCTCTCGGCCCCGTTCGACGAACTGGTGTCGGGGTTTCGCACGGCGTTCCCCGAAGATCCGCTCGATGATCCGACCGCCCATGCCGGGCTGAAACTGCTGCAGCGCCTGGAACCGGCCGGAGTGGGGGCCCGCGACCTCAAGGAATGCTTCCTGCTGCAGTTGCGTCCCGACACCCCGCTGCGGGATGTGCTGGTGACGCTGATCTCGGCTCACCTGGAAGATCTGGCCGAGAACCGCCTGCCAGTCATTGAACGCCGCACCGGTTACACGCTCGAGACCATCAAGCAGGCCCGCGAGCAGTTGCAGACGCTCAATCCGCGCCCGGGCCGCGACTTTGAATACACCCCCAACCAGAACGTCGTGCCCGATGTGTTTGTCGAGCCCGACGCGCAGGGAAAATGGAGGGTGCGGCTGGAAGACGATTACACCCCCCGGTTGAACATCAGCCGCCGCTACCAGCAGATCCTGGCCAATCCCGACGCCGATCCGCAGACCCGCGAGTACATCCGCAAGAAGATTGAGTCGGCGAAGTGGCTGATCGAGTCGATTGAGCAGCGGCATTCGACGGTCCGCCGGGTGGCGCAGGCGATTGTCGATCACCAGGAGGCGTTCCTGGCGAATGGCCCCGAGTCGATTGTCCCGCTGAAGATGCAGCAGATCGCCGACGATGTGGGCGTGCATGTGACGACCGTGTCGCGGGCGGTGGACGACAAGTACGTGCAGACCCCGCGGGGCATCTTCGCCCTGAAGCGGTTCTTCGGTGGCGGGACAACCACCGCCGATGGGGAAGAGGTGGCCTGGGACATCATCCGCATCAAGCTGAAGGAACTGGTCGACCACGAAGACAAGTCGGCCCCCCTGAGCGACGAAGACCTGATGAACGAGCTGGGCAAGCAGGGCTACACCCTGGCCCGCCGGACAATCACCAAGTACCGCAAGGCTCTCGACATTCCCTCCTCCCGGCAGCGCAAGGCGTACTGATTCCGCGACGACGCGGTCCCCCCATTCCCCGCACAAGAACCTCCTCCCGGCATGGACGCCCTGAGACAGGACACGAATCTCCGCCGCTGGCCCTGGCTGCTGGTTGTCACCCCGGTGGCCCTGGCCCTGCTGGGTCTCGCCGGCATTGCCCGCGGTGACGAACTCTCGGGCGCCGGGGTGCTCTACGACCGGCAGGTGATCTGGCTGGCCCTCGCCGCGGGGGCGATGTGGGTGGGAACCCGCCTCCCGCTCCGCTGGGTGCAGCAGACCGCCTGGGTCTGGCTGCTGGTCAGTGTGCTGCTGCTGCTGCTGGTCTACGTCTTCCCTCCCCGCTGGGGATCGCGGCGGTGGATTCCCCTCGGGCTGCTCTATTTTCAGCCCTCGGAACTGGCCAAGTTGACCTGCATCGCGGCTCTCGCGCGGCTGCTGTCGCGCAGCGACTCGCACCGCCGGCTGATGGGGCTGATCGTCCCGTTCCTGGTCACGCTGGTGCCGCTGGGACTCATCCTGAAGGAGCCCGACCTGGGCACGTCACTGCTCTTTCTGCCCGTGCTGTATGGCATGCTGTGGACCGCCGGGGCGCGGGGCTGGCACCTGCTGCTGATCGCGCTGCTGGGGGTCTGCCTGTTGCCCATTTTCTGGTCGGCCATCTCGGCCGAGCAGAAGTCGCGGATCACCGCGGTGTTCCAGCAGCGGGATGGATCGGCCCCGCAGCAGGGAGTGGCCGACGGTTACCACCTGCACCAGTCGAAACAGGTGCTGTCGTTTGGCGGCGCATGGGGGAGCCAGGCGCAGGGAACGCTGATCGACGACCCCGCCGCCTATTACCTCCCCGCCTGCCGGACCGACTTCGTGCTGTGCATGGTGGGGGAACGCTTTGGCCTGGCGGGGACGCTGACGACGCTGTTCCTGTACGGCGTGCTGAGCCTGTCGGGCCTGTTTGTGGCAGGGACGTCGCGCGACCCGTTTGGCCGACTGCTGGCAGTGGGGGTGACGGTGCTGCTGGCCGCCCAGACCATCATCAACACGGGAATGACCGTGGGGCTGGTGCCGATCACGGGGATCACCCTGCCCCTGATGAGCTATGGCGGGTCGAGCCTGCTGTTCACGGGGCTGGCCCTGGGCCTGATGGTGCAGGTGGCCCGCCAACCGCACGATCCCATGTCGCTCCCCGCGTCGATTCAGCCCCGTCGCAGCCCCTCGGCCGCCTGGCAGTCGAACTGAATCGGCCGGGCACCCCTGGTGAATCACAGCCCCGTGAATCACAGCCCAGTGAATCACAGCCCACGCACACGCTCCGCGACGCCGCTTTCCGACCGGCTGAACATCACGCCGCAAGCCGATCCGGCGAATCGATCCGGCGAATCCAGCGCGCCAGCTCAATCGACGTACAGGAATTCGTTGGTATTCAGCAACACGTGGCACAGCGAAGCCAGGGCCAGTTCGGCGGGCGAACGCGGGGGCCGCGGAGGTTGCAACTGGTAGCGTTCCAGCAGCGCGGCATGAATCGCTCGCAATTCCGCGGCAGTCAACTCGCGGTCGTAGATCAGCAGTTCCGCCAGCCCCCCCTGCCAGTACTCTCCCTGGATGTTCCCCTGCGTCCCCAGCACCCAGTCGGTTGCCAGGTTCCTGGGGGCCAAGGCCGAGCCCCGGCTTCCCAGTTCCTCCCCATTCTGCCAGACCCGCACTCCGCTGCTTGAATTGCTGGCGGTCAGCACGAACGGCTGCCGGGGCTGGGTCAGCCGACCGGCGGGAGAAAAGTCATCCGAGAACCGCACCTGCCCCTCACCGGTCGTCCCCAGGAACAGAGAGGTGGTCGAATTGCCGGCGGAGCCGTTCCAGTTCGAGACAATCTCCCGATGGCTGCCCGCCCCTTCATCATTGGCGACGGCGACGATGGTGCATGCCTGCCCGGTCAAGGGGGAGCCTGCCAGCTTCAGCCACTCTTTCTGCCCCGCGAACCGCACCACCGACCGGCCCCCCCACCCCTTCGCCACCAGCCTTGGACGCGCCGCGCTCTCGGGCTGCGTGGCGGAATGCCCTTGCCCTGATCCGTCCCGCCATTCACTGATCAACCCCTCGGCGTCAGCGATCACTCCCCGATCGGCCCGCAGTTCGACCACCAGTCCGGGGACTCGGCAGGGGTCGATCGGAGTCGGCACCGATCGGGCTGGGGCCGCGTCAGCAAACTGCGCCTGCTGCGCGCGCAGGTGTGCGACCGCCGCTCGCAGTTCGTCGGCCGCGGGATCGCGCCCCAGCGCCCGCTGCCACGCCATTCGGGCCTGGGCGGCGAGCTCCTCCCCCGCCTCAGCCCGCACCCGTCGCGCCAGGGCGGTGCTCCGCTCGTGCACGAATTCGTTGTTGAGCAGCGCCAACGCCTGGGGGGCGACCGTGGTCACATCCCGCTGGGCACACGGGAGGGTGGTGTCGGCGAAGTCGAACACCGTCATCAACGGCGGCAGCAGGCTCCGCTGGCTGAAGATGTAGAGGCTGCGGCGCCGCTGCGCCGCCGCCGACGATGGCTGCCACGCCCCCGATTTCCGCGACAGCCCCTCCAGGGCCTCGCTGGCGATCGCAGGCTTGAAACTCTCGCCCCCCACCGTGGGGTCCAACTCGCCCGTGACGGACAGCAGCGCGTCGCGCAGCCCCTCGGCATCACGCCGCCGGCGCTCCGACCGCCACCACAGCGTGTTGGCGGCATCGACCCGCTGCCCACGCTCGGGGTCGGCCCCCAGCGCCGACTGCCGGTAGGTCTGCGACAACACAATCTGCCGATGCAGCGGCTTCAGTCGCCACCCGTTTGCCAGCAGTTGCCCGGCCAGCCAGTCGAGCAGTTCGGGATGCGTCGGGGGTGCCCCATTGAAACCGAAATCGTTCGGCGAGCGGACCAGTCCCTGCCCCAGGTGGTGCTGCCACAGCCGATTGACAATGACCCGCGGGGTCAGGGGATTGGCCGGGTCGATCAGCCAGCGAGCCAGTCGCAGCCGACGTCCCGTGGTGGCTCGCGGAGCCCCTTCTTCGGCGGCGGGTGCCGCGGCCTCGTGTTCGAAATGGGGCAGGAATGAGAGTGGTCCCGGTTCGACCGGCGCGAGCGGCTGCTTGGGATCGCCCTTTCGGAACAGGTGCAACGGGGGCGGATTGACCCGCACGTCGGCCCACCCCAGCACGTCGGGGTAGCCCAGTTCCTCGGCGGTCGGTCCCCCCAGCAGTTTGCCATCGCGGGGCTCGATCGCACCGGGCCAGAACGCCCCCGCGAACCGGTAATAGTCTTCCTGCGAGACCGGGTCGAACTTGTGATCGTGGCACCGCGCGCACTTCACGCTGATTCCCAGGAAGGCACTGCTGCTGGCATGCACCAGGTCTTCCAGCCGCTCGTACTTGTATTCCTGCGGATCGTTCGGCTCGTCGTTCCAGGTGCCCAGCCGGAGGAACCCGGTAGCAATCACCGAATCGAGCGTGCGGTCTGGCAACTCATCACCGGCGAGTTGTTCGAGGACGAAGCGGTCGTAAGGGAGGTCGCTGTTGAGTGCCCGCACGACCCAGTCGCGGTATTTCCACGCGAACGGCTTGGTCTGATCGCGCTCGTACCCGCACGTTTCGGCGAAGCGGACCAGGTCCAGCCAATGCCGCGCCCAGCGTTCGCCAAACTGCGGCGAGGCGAGCAGCCTGTCGACCAGTCGCTCGTAGGCCCACGGGTCGGGATCGGAGACAAACCGTTCGATCTCGGCGCGGGTGGGAGGGAGCCCGACCAGGTCGTACATGACGCGTCGCAACAGCGTCTCGCGACTGGCGGGAGGGGCGGGCGCGAGCCCGGCAGGTTCGAGCCGGGCGGCAATGAAAGCATCGATCGGGTTGTCGTGGGAACCGGGAGGGACCGGGTCGGTCCGCAGGGGCTGCAGCGACCAGAAATCACGCCCGGCCCGCACATCGTTGGTGGTTTCGAACAAGTCGAGCGTGCGACCGGCAGGCCAGTTCGCCCCCTGCGCGATCCACTCCCGCAGCACCAGCTGTTCGGCCTCGGGGAGGGGCCGCGGCTGCCCTTGCCGGGGGGGCGGCATTTCGCCGGCTGTCACGCGGGCCAGCAGGGGGCTGTCGGCTGGTTTCCCGGGGACCCACGCGGGACCGGTGTCGCCCCCCTGCAAACCGCGGTCGGCCGCAATCAACACCAGGCCGCCATTGGCGTCGCGGGCGTTGTGACACTCGAGGCAGCGCTTCACCAGGATCGGGGCGACGTGGGTCTCGAAGTCAACCGGAGGCGCGGCCAGCGTGACGCTGGGGGAGCATAACCCCCCTGCCCCACTCCAAGTGAAAATCAGCAACGCCCCCAGCCAGCAGATCGCCCACCGCGTAATTCTCGACATGGCGTGCGCCTTCCTGTGGGGACGGGGGAACTTGAAAACCAGGGGCCGCAGCCGGGCCTGGTTGTCTGCCGCTGCGTTCGGGAACGAAACACCGGCGCTGGTGACAGCGGAGGGAGTCCTCCGGTTCCGCTTCAGTCTCCCCAACCGGCCGAAGGGGTGCAAGCGGTGGTCAGCCCGGCCTGCGGTGCAGCGCCCCAACACCGCTTGTCGCCTGTGCCGGGGAGACCCTATTCTGGACACTGGCGGGTGATCTTCCCTGATCGGCCCCAGGCTCATACTGAGACCGAACCATGCGACTCTCCGACGGCCAGACAACCCCGAATTGCCCGGCCACCTCCGGCACTTCCGTGACTGCGGTCTCGACAGCCACTGCCAGGCGTTCACCGCTGGCTCTTCGAAGCTGGGCGATGCCCTTGGTCGCAGGAGTCGCCGCACTGGGCCTGGGCCTCGCCGGCCTGTGGCTGGCGGGACTCTCCCCGCGCGTCGCCCACGCCGCGGAACCGGACGAACAGGCGGGACTCGCGCTCTTTCAAAACGA
>CAIUHT010000559.1 GCA_903898975.1 uncultured Planctomycetaceae bacterium | reverse complement strand
GAGTGTCCGGGCTGTTTACTACAATCTCGGGTCCCCCTCTGGCCCACGAGATGGGGCTTTCGCGGTGCCTTTCGCCAGGTCGACCCTGTCGTAACCCAGGTATTCGGTTTCCCAGCTGGAATTCCGGGTGGGGTGCCGTTGGCTTTCAGGCTTGGTTGTCCCGACGGGGATGGCCCACAACTCACATTGAATCATTCACCCGGCCGACGCTTTCTCTCCCCCTTGAGGTCAGGTCTCACCAGATGAAGTACGTCTTCAGCACGCTTGCGCTCGCGACCGCAATCATCCATGGCTGCGGATTGTCGCCAGCTCACGCGCAGGGATTGCCAACCAATGGGAGTGTCGAATCCCGGTTGGGCCAACTCGACCTTGAGAACGGGTATCCCACTGCTGCCACGGCGGAGAGGGTGTTCGACAACATCGACTACCAGCGAGCCTGCCAGGCGTACCTGTGGGCCCTGCCACTGATGGCGATGCAGCAGTGGCAGAGTGAGCACCTTACGAAGTTTGAAGCGGGCAAGTGCGACTACGTCGATTACCTCACGTTCCAGGACAAACTGGGCCTGCTCACCGCGAATGCCACGACCCCCTACATCATGGCATTTCCGAATCTGCGGGAGACCGGACCGCTGGTGTTCGAGGTTCCCGCCGGCGCGACCGCGGGGGGCTTCACCGACTTCTGGCAGCGACCGATTACCGATTCGGGGCAAACCGGGCCGGACAAGGGTGCCGGGGGCAAGTACCTGATCCTCGGTCCCGACGACCCGGACATGCAGCCCGAGGGGTATTACGTCTTCCGTTCGCCGACCGTCAACATCTGGTCGGCTCATCGCGCGCTCGATCCCGATCCCACCAAGGCGCGAGCCCTCATCAACGGGTTGAAGATCTATCCCTACAGCCAGCGCGAGAACCCGCCCGCAACGCGGCATGTTTCGCCCCAGGGGCGCAAGTGGAGCGGCACTCAACCGCGCGGCCTGGCTTATTGGGAGGGGCTGGCCCAGATCCTCAGCGAAGAGCCGGTTCATGAACGGGATCGAATGCTGATGGGCATGCTGCAGCCACTGGGCATTGAGAAGGGCAAGCCGTTCAAGCCGACCGCGCGCCAGCAGAAGATTCTCGAAGAAGCCGCGCGGGTCGGCGAGGTGATGGCCCGCACCATCGCCTACGACAAGCGCTTCGAAGGAGCGACTGTCTGGCCGGGCAAGCACTGGGAGATTTCCCTGTTTTTGAAAGAGACCAGCCAGGAAGCACCGCATCACACGCAACTCGATGAACGGACATCGTGGTTCTACGAGGCCGTTGGCGTTTCGGTGGGGATGATGGGGCGGACCGTTGGATTCGGCCAGATGTACCTCGAAACCGCAAAGGATGGTGACGGCAGTTGGCTCAATGGGAGCCACACGTATCACCTCCAGGTTCCGAAGGATGCGCCGGTCGCGCAGTTCTGGTCGGTCACCGTCTATGACAACGAGACCCGCTGCTTCGTCGATACCGGGGTGCAACCAGATCGCTCATCCCGCGACAACATCGTGAAGAACCCGGACGGAACGGTTGACCTGTACTTTGGACCCGTTGCTCCCGCAGGCAAACCGAAGAGCAACTGGATCCAGACCCTGCCTGGCAAAGGCTGGTTCTCGTACTTCCGGCTCTATGGCCCGACCCAGGCCTATTTCGACCGGACGTGGGTGCTGCCCGACATCCAGCGGATCAAGTAGGCAGGAGCCAGGGTGCTGGGCGAGCCAACCAAGCTGCAGCCTCGATCCGCCTCGGGTCGAGGCTGTAGCGCGGCCAGCGAGCCTCGGGCGGCGTCCATCCGCACCCCGACTCTGGGGATCACCCACGTTGGGCGAACACGCAGGTGCTGAGGATCACCCAACTGAAGCTTGCGAAGCGAGGGGACTGTGAATTGTGAGGACTGTGATGGCGGAATCCTTCCAACCCGCAGATCCGCACCTGTTTTCAGTCCTCCGATACGATCACTTCCTCCAACCAGTTCGTCCCTTCGTCGAGTGAGTTCATTGTCGACGGTTCGAAGACCGAGATATCATCATGCGAAGCCTGGAGATCGATTCCACCCGTCACTCGTAAGTCCCTTCAAGGCTTTATGTTGTGACGAACAATCTGGCAAGGCGTCGATTTGTCACTGCCGGTTGCGTGACTGGTCGGCTGGTGTCACGAGTCGGGCGGCGTCATCAGTGAGCGTGCGTGGTGGGCCGGAGACAACGGGTGGTTGCACGAGAGCGGGTGACAGAGACAGACTGGCGTGAGAAACCAAGCGCGGCCAATGAGCCGGGCTGTGCTTGACTGCGACGACTCCCGGAACTGGCTGGCGAGTGCCAATCCATCCTTCACCAGAGCTGGCTGAGAGCAAAGAATCGCCCATGACAACTCGCTTCGTCGCGCTGCTGCTGGGACTGGGGCTGGGAGCCGCGGGGCTCCTGATCGCCGCTGATGGTCCGGACGCTCCACTCACGCTGGCAGCGGCGAAAGACCAGGGGCGGGCGAAATCGAGATTTCTGAAGGGGGCGAAGGAGGTCGCGGCGGCTCCCGACGGGGCTCCCCAGGCGAACGTCGCGCACTTCCGGGAATCGATCCAGCCAATTCTGCAGAAGAGTTGCCTCGCGTGTCATGGTCCTGACCGGACTGAGGGGCGACTGCGGATCGATCAGTTGAATCCCGATCTGTTGACCGGCCCCGATGTGGAGCGCTGGCGCGAGGTGTATGGCGTGCTCAGCAAGTCGGAGATGCCCCCTGCAGACGAACCCGATTACGCCCTCGCCGACCAGGCCCGGGGTCAGATTGTCGATTGGCTGAGCGGGGAACTTGATACAGCGTCGCGGATTCGCCGGCAAAGTCAGCAGCACACGTCGTTTCGTCGGCTGACGAACTACGAGTACAACCACGCCCTGCAGGATCTGCTGGGACTCTCTTACCCTCTCGCGAACAAGCTGCCGCCGGAAACCGCGTCGGAGGATGGCTTCAAGAACAGCGCGGAACTTCTGCAGATGTCTGTCATGCAGTTCGAGACGTATCGCGAGATTGCGCTGAAGTCTCTGAAGCGGGCGACTGTGACGGGGGACCGTCCGCCGGCCGTCACGTACATCATTTCGATGCAGGAAGAACTGCAGCGGGCCAGCGCGGGGGATAACGAGGCGAAGGTGTTCCGCACCAATGAGGAGCGGTACCGCCAGCACAAACATCAGCACCATCTGCTGAATCGGGAGACGGGGACCGGCATTCCGTACGGTGGTGGAAAAGTGATGCCGCGTCCCGAGGCGGTTGTTGGGCAGCCGACCCCCGTTTCGCCGGTTGTGCTGGTCTTGCCAGCGTCCACCGAGTTGAAGCTGGACCTGGACCGGTTTCTGCCAGACGAGGGGATCATGAGGGTTCGCATCCGCGCGGGACGCTCCTCAATGAACCCCCATGAGTACGCCAGCCTGCGCCTGGTCTTCAGTGCCCACACCAGCAACGACGCGAATTTCTCGGAGGTCATCAGCGAGCGTGACATACCGGTGACGGCATCAATCGACGACCCCCAGCTCATTCACTTCGACATCCCATTGGGAGATATCACGCGGAATCCATTCCGGCACCTCGCCACCACGTTTCCCCGCCGCGATGAGTACCTGCACATTCGCAACATCTCGAATGCCTCCCGCGGGGACGACCGTCTCCAGGTGCAGATCGACAGCATCGAGATCAGCGCACCGTTCTACGAACAGTGGCCTCCCAAGTCGCATACCAACATTTTCTTCGAGAGTGCCCAGCGGCAGGATGAACAGGCTTATGGCCGCGAAGTGCTGAATCGGTTTCTCAAGCGGGTCTGGCGACGCCCGGTCAGCCCGGCGGAAGTCGATCAGTTCATGACCTTGTTCGACGACTACCGGCCGCAATTCGCGACGTTCGAAGAGGCGATGGTGGAAGTCCTGGCGACGGCGCTCTCTTCGGCCGAGTTTCTTTACCTGACGCAAAGGGCGACGACCGGGGAATCGCCAACGGCGGGGAAGATCTCAGACTTTGAACTGGCCAGTCGGCTGGCTGTGTTCCTGTGGTCGAGCATCCCCGATGCGAAACTGGTTGAGCTGGCCGAGCAGGGACGACTGCGGGAGCCGGACATTCTGCAGGCCCAGGTTCAGCGCCTGCTGTCTGACCCCCGTGCGAGCCGGTTCTCCCGGAACTTCGTCGAGCAATGGCTGGGGCTGGAACGGATCAACAGCGTCTCCCACCTGGCGGCCGACGACCCCTTGCGGGCGGCGATGCTCGAAGAGCCGGTCGCCTATTTTGATGAAGTGCTCCGACAGAACCTCAGCGTCATGGATTTTCTGCACTCGGACTATGCCATGGTCAACGAACGGTTGGCGGCGCACTATCGCATTCCCGAGGTTTACGGCCCGCAGTTCCGGCGGGTGGCGATCACCCCGGAGACGAACCGGGGGGGGCTGTTGACGAGTGCGGCGATCATGACGATCAACTCCGACGGGACAGACTCGCATCCGCTCAAGCGCGGGGTGTGGATGCTTAAGCGGATCCTCGACGATCCGCCACCTCCTCCCCCGCCCAGTGTTCCGCAGGTCGATCTGACCGACCCGGAGATTCTGAAAATGACGCTGAAGGAGCGGATCATCAATCACCGGAATCAGCCGGCCTGCTATTCGTGTCATTCCCGGATCGATCCGTGGGGCATCGCGTTTGAAAACTACGATGCCCTGGGGGCTTACCGCACGCATGTGAAGGATCAGCCAGTCGATGCGACTTCAGAACTCTTCAACAAGCAGACACTGTCGGGAATCGACGGACTGAAGCGGTACCTGCTGCTGGACCGACAAGATCAGTTTGCCAGGGCGATGGTCCACAAGCTGATGGCGTACGCGTTGGGCCGCCCGCTCTCGTTTGGCGACAGTGCCGAGATCGACAAGCTGACCGCCGAGTTCCGCCAGCGGAATGACGGGCTGCGGGACCTGATTTTCCTGATCATCACCAGTGACCTTTTCCAATCCCAATGAGCGGCTGGGGAGAGACCATGACTGACAAGACCCATGAGTTGAGCCGCAGGACGTTTCTCCGCGGAACGGGCATCGCACTGGCATTGCCCTGGCTCGAGACCTTTGCGATTGGCGCAGCCCCCAAGGACCAGACGCCCAGGCGTTTCCTGAGCGTCTATCACCCGGATGGGGTGGGGCTGCCACTGAAGAGCGATCCCGCCTGGAGTGACTGGAGCTGGTTTCCCCGGGGAGGCGAGCGGGATTTCGTGTTGACCAAGGTTCTCGACGTGCTGGAACCATTGCGGAGCGACATCACGATCTATTCCGGGCTGTCGCATCCACACGCCCGCAATGTGCATGGCCATTCGAACGCAGACCAGTACCTGACGGGGGCACCGATCGGCGGACACGGGCCCTATCGGAACACCATCTCCCTCGACCAGGCGTACGCGGAGCATGCGGGGGAATTCACCCGTCACTCGTCGCTGGTCATGTCGACCAATGGTGGGGTTGGGGGCCCGCGGGGCGCCCAGACCCAGTCGTTCAATCGCGAGGGACGGCCGATTCCCGCGATGAACAAACCGCGGGACATCTTCAATCTGCTGTTCGTGACGACGGGAAAAGACGCCGCGACGCGACTGGCCCGCAGCAAGAGCGCTCTCGATCTGCTGATCGAGAACACCCGCTCGCTAGGGCGGCAACTTTCGACGCGCGACCAGGCAACACTGGCGCAGTATCTCGATGCGGTCCGCGACACCGAGCAGAAGCTGGCCAAGGCGCAGCGCTGGATCGACACACCCATTCCCCAAGTCGACGCCACCAACCTGCACCTGGATGCCGAGCCCAAGGAGGCCAGGCTCTATTTCCAGACAATGTATGAACTGATTTACCTGGCCTTCCTCAGTGATTCGACGCGCGTGGCGACGTTTCAGTTGGGCAGGGAGAACGGCGAGGGACCCCATGACCTGCTGTCGCTGGCGGTTGGGCTGGGTGCGGCGCACGGCCTGACCCATGAAGTCAAGAAGCCGGGGGGCTGGCAGAACCTGGGGACCTACAACCGCTACCAGGCTGAGGAATTCGGCCGGTTCGCGCAGCGTCTCAAGGACACTCCCGAGCCGACGGGGCACGGCAACATGCTCGACAACACGCTGGCCATGCATGGGTCAGCGTCGAGCAGCTTCCACCTGTCGCGCAACTACCCAATCATCTCGGCAGGCGGGAAGAACCTGGGCTTCACCAACGGCCGGTATCTCAAGTTTGGAACCGGCAATGAAGACAACCAGGCGGGAGCCGGCATCGACACCGACGCGGGGTGGCAAAGCAAGGCGGAGGTGGAAGAGCTGCCTCTGTCGAAGCTGTTCGTCACAATCCTGCAGCGGCTTGGGGTCGAGACCGACACATTCGGGGGAGCCACGGGTTCGCTGAGCCGAGTGTGAGGTGATCTGACACCTCCAGTCGGTCCACGAGGCGGTACTGTCGCAGTCGTCGTTTCTGACACCGGCCCTCCATGCCTGCTCGAACCGGGTAATGCCAAGTGCGGGTGAGCCGTCAGGGCGAGTCTTCGGGATCGCGCAGCAATTGTTCGAGATTGAGGGCGAGGACTGGTTGAGGGCAGCTCCAGACGAGGAAGAACAGAGCTTCGCGTGTCAATCGGCTGATGGGGTGAGCTTGGAGAAAGCCGGAGCCTTTCGAGATCGCCAATGCGATCTGTGCCGTGCGGAGGACGAGGGAGTTGGCCCTGGCTCGCAGCCGTTCGGGACCGGGGCCCGGCTTGCCACAGGTGTCGTCGGCCGCTTGAAGGGCGCCTCGGGCGGCCGCGAGGAGATCGGTTTGCAGTCGGGTTGCCTGGGCCAGCAGCGGGTCGCACACCTGCTGAACATCGGGTCTCAACCGCGTCTCATTCACCAACTGATCGAGCAGGTGCCACGTGTGTCCGAGGGCGAGCGCGGAGGTGGTCAACGAACCGGCGGTTGGACCCGACCCGGTCTTCATCACACCCAGGACGGGCTGCTGAATGAGACGATCGGCAGCGACCACCACTCCATCCAGTGCGACCGCCGCAGTCAGTGATCCGGACAGCGCGACCATCGCGGGGGCGGGTGCCGGGCGAACCTTGGGTTGCCTGGTCTCAATCAGGGCCAGCAGTTGACGCCCATCGGCCAGTGTGGCTCCCGCTACGATGGCTTGGGCTTGGGCGGCCGCCGTCACCCAGGGAATCTCGCCCGTGAGGCGGAAGTGTGCCCCCTCGGGCTCGGCGAGAACCGCCGGCCGGCCCAAGTGCTGGCGCGACGTGGTGAGATGCGAAACTCCGACGGTCAGCAGGAGCGGCGCGGTCGCCAGGCGGCAGGCCCAATCAAGCCACAGCGTCGGATGGGGTGAGGCGCGAAGCCTCTGGCAGGCGGCTAGATGCTGGGAGTAGACGAAGGCGGTGGTCAAACAGCCTCGGGCCAAGTCGACGCATCCCGACAGCAGAATCTCAGCCGAGGCATCGACCCCACCCACCGAGCAGGGGAGCGCCCAGCGGAGCACTTCATGGCCATAGAGCAGTGACCAACCTGCTTCGGGCCAGCTAGGTTCACCCGGTTGGGGACCGACTGCCTCCCGCAGAGCCTCGACCAGCGGGGCTCGTGGGGAGGGGCTGGCCACCACGGGGACGGTCATTCGTCCGAGAGGTTGTCCTTGACGAACTTGGAGACTGCCTTGCCAACGAAGCGGAGGAGTCCCGTATCGGCCTGCATGTCAACGCGGGCCTTGTCTCCCTCGCGGGTCAGCGACATGGCGAGCGTGTCGTCCTTCCCCTGGAGCGCTTGCGTGGCGAGAGCCTGCAGGTTCATTTCACCAAGCAGGGTGGTGAGCTGAGCCAGAGGGGAGGCACCCTCTTCCTTACTACCGCGGGCGAGAACCGGCTTTTTGCTTCCCTCCCCATCGGCCTTGGGAGCGGCTTTGGCAGCGGGGGCCGCCTTGGGCTTGGCGGGGGCTGGGTTCCGCTTGCGGTAACTGTCACCGAAGCGGGCGAGTGGTCCCATGCGGACCGCGACCTGCAGCGGTGCGACTTCGGGGGCATTAGCCGTCTGGACTTCGGCAATCGCCCCCTTCAGTCGGGCCTGAACGCCATCTCCCGAGGCATACCACAGCACATTCTGGCCTAGACCAATCCAGACGGTGCCATCGGCCGAGATGAATTCGGGCAGGGAGTTCTGCAGCGATTTCCCGGCGATCTTGTGCAGCGTCACGCCACCGACAGTCTCGACATCAAGGTCGACCTTGAGAGCGCCCCCCAACCCAGCCAACTGCTTGAGCATGTCGGCGTACTTGGCCTGATCGGCGATCTTGAGGGCCCCCAGCGTGTCAAAGTGGCCGGGCTTGGTCTCCCACGAGCGGAGGCAGCCGGTCAATTCGGCCTGTGTGGCCACATCGGCCATCGCTTCGAAGAGCAGGTTGAGCGCCTGTTTATCGGCATCTTTCGAGGGGGCGTCGCGCTGGGCGTCGCCATCGATCAAGTCGGCCACGTGGGCCTTAACCAGCTTGGCGAGTTCCCCGGCGTGCTTCTTACGCAACGAGTCGAGGGTCAACTGCGAGGTGAAGCGGATCGCCGCGTCGTCACCCTTGACGAGTGCGTACGGATTGGCGGAGGGCTTAACCGTCTCGACACTGGTGGCGAGGTCGGTGTTGGGAAGTGCGGCGAGATCGAGTTGGAACGCGGCGTTCTTCCTGGAGTTGTCGAGCGTCCAGCGGCCAAGGATCTCGGAGTTCTCGACGAAGAACCGTTCGAGTTCGGCGAGCACTTGCTGGTAGACCCCATCACGGAGCGCGAAAGCGGTGGCCGACTCATCGACTTTCTTCTTCGATGCGCCTGACATTTCTCCCTTGAGCTTGGCGAACGCCTTCTGGCGGTCAGCCGCAGGCTGGGCCTGTCCGTTGATGCGGACTCCCAGATCAATGCCAGCGGGAAAGTCGAAGGGGATGCCACCCTTGAGGGAGCGAACGTCGGCGAGTTCGACCCCCATGTGAACGACGTCCGTCTCGCGGCGCATGTAGCCATCGCGTCCGCCGAACATCAGTCGTTCGGCGACCCCCAGTTTCAGCCCGGGCAGCCGAGTGCGAATGGTGGGGGGGACAAGGCGGATCATCCGCGGATCGGGGGGCGGGGCGGTCTTCAGGTCGAGATCCCAAAGATTCTCGCGGAGCTTCTGGTACTGCGGGTCGGCCTTGGCGTCGCCGGGGGCTCCTTTGACGGGAAGTGAGAGGTTGGCATGCAGGCCACCTGCGGGCGACGAAAGCATTCGCAGCCCGAGGGGCTTGTCGCGCTCGAGCCCCACCACAAAGACTTCGAGAGTGTCGATCAGCGTTTCGTAACCCTTCGGGTCTTCGGCCAGATCGAACGGAACCTTCAGATCGTCGTAAAAGCTTTTCAGGCTGGGCAGAACCACCGTGATGGTGTGGGTGCCCGCAGGGGCCGCCGAATTCTGCTGGGCCAACCCGGGAACCGTTCCGGCGGCGCATACCAGAACGGCGAGGGCGATGCTCCGAATCACTTCTCCGACTCCTTCCAACGTTGCCGCGGCTGCTCAACAACGGTGATCCTCACCGCTTCGCTGGAATAATAGCTGGTGTGAGAAAGATGGGAAAGCGGAGTTCTCCCCGGGAAAAAAGCTCCCTCTCGGCACAACCCAGAGGCTGAGGGACTGAAACGAAACCAAACGCCCGGCACAGCTGCGGGGGAGACTGGCTTCCGCTAGTTCGCGGGGTTGCGGCTCTTGTCCTTCTCTTTGGCCTTCAGCCAGTCGGCGTACTTCTTGCGGACCTTGATGACTTTGGGAGTGGACGACTGCCGGACATACGGATCCAGCGGCTTGCGAGCCGCGTAGTCTTGGTGGTACTCCTCGGCGGGGAAGAACTTCTCAAGCGGCTCGAGCGTTGTGACGATGGGCTTGCGGAATTTCTTGTCGGCGTTGAGTCGGTCAATGATCTGCTGGGCTGCCGCCTTCTCTTCAGGGCCCGCGTAGAAGATCGCGGAGCGGTACTGGGTTCCCACGTCGGGTCCCTGCCGATTGAGCTGGGTTGGGTCGTGGGCATCGAAGAAGACTTCGAGCAATTGCTCGCGGGTGATGCGGGTGGGGTCATAGACAATTTCGATCGCTTCGGCATGCTTGGTGGTCCCGGTAGAGACAGCGCGGTAGTTGGCGGTATCGGGGGTCCCCCCGGCGTAGCCACTGACCACCGTGAGGACCCCATCGAGTTCCTCATAGACCGCCTCGGTGCACCAGAAGCAGCCACCTGCGACCACCAGTTGTGCCGTCTTACGTTTTTCGGGCTTAGCGTTGGGCTCGACCGGCCTGACTGGAGCGGCCTGGTCGACTTGGTCGACGGCGGCGGTCGCCGCATGGGCCAGGCCGGCAAACCATGCTTCCACGCAGACCAGGCAGGCGAGGCAGGCCAAGGCCCACCGCGAGCCACTCACGAATGTCGATCGCCTCATGGGTCGCAGACCTCGCAGTTCGCGCTCTGAAAAACTGACATCGGGAGACCATCCCGCATCCTGTTTCCATGATAGAGACTTGCCGCGATGCGACCAAATCGGAATCGTACTCAGACGGGGTTGCCAGATGCCCGTCTCCAACACCAATCGAACGGCGTCAGCCGGGTTGGACGGAGAAGTATTAATGCGCCTCGTACAGGCGGATTACGAGCACGATGTTGATGAGACGGGGGCTGATTATGTGCGGCCGATTCTGCCAATGGCTAAGGTGGCACTTGTGAATCGGAGAGCGTCGAGCCAATGCACGTTATCCGATTCCGACAGGTTCCGGAGGTTCAGTTGTCATCACACCAATGGCGGGATCCGCTGTCCCTGGGAAGAGGGGGTTTGAACGCTTGGGGAGGAACAGAGAGGGCTGGACCGGGCTGGCTTGCTACCGCGCTGTGCCGGTTGGGCGTTACTGTAGAGTCCAGCGGCGGATCGCACGTGACATCCACGGGGGTGGAGGCGACGACGGCCAACCTGTTTCTGGTGGGTGAAGCGATGTGGCAACAGCGTCTGTGGTTGTGGGTTTGGGCGGGATCGCTCGTGGGAATCGTTGCGGGACCGGCCGCGGCGACGCTGGCCGATGAACCGCGCCGGCCTGAACGTCCTGTGCGGGCCCTGCTGGTGACCGGAGGTTGCTGTCACGACTACGCCCGGCAGAAGGACCTGTTGAAGCGTGGCATTGAATCCCGCGCGATGGTGGAGGTGACACTTCGTCACTCGACCGATACGAGCACCAAGGCGCGTTTCGAGATGTATTCTTCACCCGATTGGGCCGATGGGTACGACGTGGTCATCCACGACGAATGTTCGGCCGATGTGACCGAGATTCCGTATGTCGAAAACATTCTCGCGGCCCATCGCAAGGGAGTCGCGGCGGTCAATCTGCACTGTGCGATGCACTGCTACCGCACTGGTCGGGACGATTGGTTTCAGTTTGTGGGTATCCACTCGACGGGGCACGGTCCGCAGCAGCCGATCGACGTGATCTACGTCGATCGCCAGCACCCGGTGCTGAGGGGATTGGACAACTGGACCACCGTGAATGAGGAGCTCTACAACAACGTGCGGCTCTTTGAGACGACCAAGCCACTCGCCCGAGGCCGCCAGCAGGTGGGCGACAAACTGGAGGACGTGGTGGTTGCCTGGGCCAACACCTACGGGAAGTCCCGCGTCTTCAGCACCACTCTGGGCCACAATAATCAGACGGTGGGCGATGCCCGGTACCTGGACCTGGTGACCCGGGGACTGCTGTGGTCGGTGGACAAGCTGAACGCCGAATACCTGCAACCCTTCGCAAAACCTCAGACGGTCCGTGTGCCGGTCAACTTGGCCCGGGGCAAGCCGACCCGGGCATCGGCCTCGCAGGCAGGACATCCTCCCGAGCATGCCGTGGATGGCAATCCCGAAACGCGCTGGTGCTCTCCTGACGCTAGCCCGGGACAGTCCTGGCAGGTCGAC
This sequence comes from uncultured Planctomycetaceae bacterium, assembly GCA_903898975.1. GTDB lineage: Bacteria > Planctomycetota > Planctomycetia > Planctomycetales > Planctomycetaceae > UBA10511. The sequence goes on along the minus strand of CAIUHT010000559.1, from coordinate 7,239 downwards.
CTGGGCGAACCCCGGGAGATCACCGGCTGCCAGGTGACCTGGGAGATGGATGACACCAATTACCGCTATAAGATCGAGGGCTCGACCGACGGTCAGACCTGGCGGCTCCTTTCCGACCAAACCGAAACGAAGCTCGCCGATCAGGTGCAGACGCTGAAGTTCTCAGCGCAAGGCATTCGGCACGTCCGGCTGGCGATCACCGGTCTGGTTTCCGGCCGCTGGGGTAGTTTCTTCGAGTTTGAAGTGCATGGCACCGAGTTTGAAGAGCGGGTAGTCTCGGCTAGCGACCTTCTTCAGCCAAGGAACGTGAAGGGGCCGGGTCTGCCAGGGGGGTTGAAGGCCCCGGCTGGATTTGGCGTGACGCTGTTCGCCGCCCCGCCGCAGATCAGCTATCCAGTCTGCCTGGCCAGCGACCTCGACGGGACGGTGTATGTGGGGGTTGACCTGAACGGGTCGCTCGACAAACAGGCGGGGCGGGGTCGGGTGGTGCGATGCCGGGATACCAACGGCGATGGCGTCGCCGACGAGTTTGTCGATTTCGCAACGATCGACAGTCCGCGCGGACTTCTCCCGGTGCCCGGTTCTGGGGGCAGGGGGACCGAGCTGTATGTGCTGCATCCTCCCCACCTGTCGGTCTATCGCGATCGGACAGGGGACGGGGTGGCCGATGACTCGGAGGTGCTGGTCAGGAACCTCGGATTTGATCTCGGCTTTCGAGGTGCCGACCACACGACGAATGGCATTCAGTGGGGAATTGACGGGTGGATCTACGTCGCCGTGGGGGACTACGGGTTCATCGACGCGACCGGGGCCGATGGGCGAAAGCTGGCCTATCGAGGGGGAGGGATTCTGCGGGTGCGGCCCAATGGCACAGGGCTGGAGGTAGTCTCGCGCGGACAGCGGAACATTTATGATGTCGCGGTCAGCCCCCGACTTGACCTGTTTACTCGGGATAACACAAATGACGGCGGAGGATGGAACGTCCGGCTGAGCCACGTCCCGCATGGAGCCCAGATGGGCTACCCGTCGCTGTTCCTCAACTTTGGCGACGAGATTATCGCACCCTTGGCCGACTATGGGGGCGGATCGCCCTGCGGGTCGCTCTATGTGGAAGAACCGGGGTTGCCCGGTGAATTGCGGGAAACGCTGCTGACCTGCGACTGGGGTCGGAGCATTGTCTATCGCCATTCGCTCGAACGACGGGGAGCCGGGTTTGTGGCGGGACAGGAGCCGTTTCTCGAGCTTCCCCGGCCAACCGACATCGACATCGACGCCCAGGGGGCGATGTATGTAGCGAGCTGGAAAGATGGCGGCTTCAATTACGGAAACCCGAACGTTGGGTTCGTGTTGAAGGTGACACCGCCTCCGTCCGCCGACGCGAAGCCACAACCCACTCCGCTGACCACCGCAAGCACCGCGGACCTGCTGCGGGGATTGGCATCGGGAAGCCATGTCAGGCGGCTGGCGAGCCAGCAAGAGTTAGTACGCCGTGGCGGTCGCGAAGCAGTCCCAGGTTTGCGGAACCTGGTTTCAGCCGAAGGATCACTCACTCCGAGGATTGCGGCGTTGTTCACGCTGAAACAGCTGCTGGGCGTCGACTCGCATGCCACGATGAGCGAATGGGCGGCCGACCCCCTGCTGGGCGAGTACGCCCTGCGGGCTCTCGCCGACCGCGAGGACCAGTTGTCCGACGCCCCGGTCGAGCCCTTGCTGCGAGGGTTGACCAGTGGCGACGCCCGCGTGCGTTTGCAGGCGGTTCGCGGGCTGGGACGCTTTGCGTTACCCGGGCCCGGACTCCCCGCCTCAGCCGTGCAGGCGATGCTTGCCTTGGTCCACGACAGCGACCCGCTAGTCGCGCATGTGGCCATCGACAGCCTGGTGAGATTGGGTCCGCAGGCGGTGGAGCCATGCCTCGCCGCGTTGGATGCCGAGTCAGCTTCTCGGCGGGAGGGAGCGGGCAGGGTTCTGCAGGCTCTGCACCTGTCTGCAGTGATCGATGGGCTCGAGGCAAGGTTGGGGCGAGGGACAGGGACAGCCGCTGGTGAGCAGGGTCTGGCGGCGAGGCTGGTGGTGCTCAAAACGCTGTGCCGCCTGCACATGACCGAAGGCCCCTACACAGGCGACTGGTGGGGCACGCGGCCCGACACCTCGGGCCCCTACTACAAGCCGGTGGCGTGGAGCGAAAGCGGCCGAATCGCCAGCCTGTTACAACAGCAGTTGGAAGGGGGCGAAATGGCCGTGGTTCGGGGACTTCTCCCGTTGTTGCAACAGCACAAGCTGGAGCTTCCCGGTCTGCAGGAGCAGGTTGTGAAGCTGGCGAATGCCGACCGCAGCTTCTTTGATACGGCGGTCGGGCTGCTGGCTCCGGGCGCTGGCGAGCTTTCACCCGGAGCGGCTGACCTGCTCGAAACGGCGGCGACGCTGGAGTCAGGTGGCGCTGGGCGCCGCCTGGCTGCATTGCTGGCGCTGCAGCGGCGGGTCGCCCAGCCCGCGATGTTCGAGCGTACCTTTCGCGCTTTCGGCGCGATCCCCGAGGGGGAGAAATCGGCCGATCTGGCCAGGGTCTGGAGCGACTTTGTCCGCGAGCCCAAGCTAGCAGGTAAGGTTCCTCAGCTGGTAGAGACGGCGGCGTCGGGTTCCGCCGGTGAGCGTGAACTGGCTTATGCCGCGTTAGCCTTCATCACCGAATCGCCACAGGCCACCCGGGAGGTCCGGGAAGCGGCGTTGCGGAGAGTCGAGCGGGCTTGGGCAGACCGAGACCAGACACTCGCCCTGCTGAGGGGTTTGGGGCGCTCGCGAGTGGAATCGCAGGTATTGCAGATTGTCGCCTTTCAGAAGAGTCGCGAGCCCGAACTGCGTGAGGCGGCGCAATTGGCGGCCACCCGCTTGGAGCTTGATCAGGAAACAGCCCCGCAAGCGGGTGAACCTACGGTGGGGGGGATGAAGCTGCCCGAATTGGTGGCACAATTAGAGGGGCGGGCGGGAGATGCGAAGGTAGGCCGGCGGCTGTTCACCAGGCAGGGATGCGTGGCGTGTCATGCGGTGGCGACGAACGAGCCTGTGAAAGGACCACTGCTGCTCGACATTGCAAAACGGTACAAGCGGGCCGAGCTGGCTGAGTCGATTGTGCAACCTAGCGCAAAGATCGCGCAGGGCTTCGAGTCGCAGTACTTCGCGACGGACGACGGGAAGATCCACGAGGGATTTGTGACTCGGGAATCGGGGGACGAAGTCGAACTGCGAAACGTCGCGGGTGCGGCGACGGTCTTGCGGAAGGAACAGATTGAAGAGCGCGGCCGGCGGGAGATGTCTGTGATGCCCTCGGGGCTGGTCGACCGGCTGACGGTGGAGCAGTTCGCCGGCCTGCTGGCGTACCTGGAAAGCCTCAAGAACTAATCCGCGACGCCACCTGGGCCAGAGGCCAGCCAAGGCCTGGCCGCCGTCTCACAGCCGTTGCTCATAGTGGCCGGCCTGAATTCATAAGACGTCACAAAATGAGCGTCGATCCTCGAAAAAATTGAATGACCCTTTTTTGCTCTGTTCCTCCTTTTTCAAGTTACAGCAGAAGGTCGTCGAGAACTCGACCGTGGACATCGGTGAGCCGCATGTCGCGGCCGCCGAATCGGAATGTGAGCTGCTCATGGTCGAGGCCGAGCTGGTGCAGGATGGTGGCATGGATGTCGTGGATATCGCAGCGGTTTTCCACGGCGCTCATCCCCATCTCGTCGGTCGTTCCCCACGCCTGACCGCCTCGGAGCCCGCCCCCTGCCATCCAGATGGTGTAGCCCGAGACGTGGTGATCCCGGCCATCGGTCCCAGAACTGTGAGGCGTGCGTCCCATTTCCCCCGCCCAAACTACGAGCGTTTCGTCGAGCAGTCCCCGTCGTTTCAGATCGCGGACCAGCGCTGCGACCGGCTGATCGGTGATCCGCGCGTTCTCACTGTGGCGGACCTTGAGCTCGCCATGCTGATCCCAAGGTGAGTTGTTTTGGTGCGTGCTGGGACAGGTGATCTCGACAAAGCGGACCCCCGCTTCAATCAACCGGCGGGCTCGCAGACACTGCAGAGCGTAGTACCGGTCGAAGTCATTCGCTCGATCGATGCCATACAGTGCCAGCGTTTCGGCAGTCTCTCCCGAGACATCGCACAATCCGGGGATCAGCGTCTGCATCCGGGCGGCGATCTGGTAGTTACGGATCGCCGCGTCAATCTCAGCCACCACACCCGCGGTCTCCAGGAATTCGCCATCCTGCTCTGCGAGGAATTCAAGCTTGCGGCGTTGCATCTCGGCGGCGTCGGTAGGGAAGATATTGTCCACCGGTGTCCCCTTCGCGCGGACCATCGCCGCCTGGTGGGTCGCTGGCAGAAACGAACTGGCGAAATTCTGGAACCCCCCGTTAGGAATCCAGTCGTTATTAAGCAGGACATAGCCGGGGAGTTGTCGGCCTTCCTCTCCCAGCCCATACGAAATCCAAGAGCCGATGCTGGGAGCGTTCGCGATCGAGCGGCCCGTGTGCATCAGCAGGGACTGGGCTCCGTGCAATGGAGTTTCCCCCACGAGGGAGCGGACGACGCAGAGGTCGTCGGCAATCGCAGCCTGATGGGGAAACAGTTCGCTTATCCAAATCCCGCTCTGGCCATGCTGGGCAAACTTCCATGGACTTCCCAGCCACTTCCGCCCGGCACTGATGGCCTGCGAGCGGGGATCAGGCCGCCACTTCGCCGGCTCGCCATTCAAACGCGTCAACTCGGGCTTGGGGTCGAAGGTATCGACGTGCGACACCCCACCATCCATGAAGAGCCAGATCACCCGCTTGGCGGGGCCCTCGAAGTGGGGCCGGCCCACCGGACCATGATGTCGTGGGGCGGCCACAACCTGCATTGGTTTCAGGCCGGCTGATGTGGTAGCGAGCGCTGAAAACGCGAGTCCCGCCAACCCACGCCCAAACCGGCTTAGGACAGCGCGTCGGGAAACCGGAATCGGTCCGGAGTTGCACTGCTGACGGTCAGGGGGCATAGAGAAACTCCTTCACATTGAAAAGCGCATGAGCGGCGGCTTTCCACCCCGCTGCGGGATCGTCGGGCTGGCTCGAATGTTCGATCAGTGCGATCAGCCGGACCAACTCCGCCATCCGGGGAGGCCGGCCCAACGCTCGTGTTAGCATCAGCTCGGCCCGCTCATTGGGAGTCCCCGGCTGACGGGCCACCGACTCGCCCCAACTGCGGGCTAGATCGACCACGAAAGGATCATTCAGTAAGGCGAGTGCCTGATCGGGCACGTTGGTCACATCCCGCCGACCGACGGTCGACTTGGGAAGGGGCTGATTGAATAACGCCAGGAACCGCGGTGGTTCCATCAGGGTCATTTCCTGGTACAGGCTGCGACGCCCACTCCCATCGAGGGGGCCGCGGAGAAGCCTTTTTTGACTATCTTCGGCGGTCCGGTGCGGTTCCACCGGTTCGCCGTAGAGCGTCTCGCGAAGACGACCCGAGACCCACAGCAGCGAATCCCGGACGCCTTCGGCCTCTAGTCGGCGGCGGGGGAGGGAGTGCCACCAGCGGTTCTCAGGATCGCGCTCCCAAGCGGTCGGGTCGGGGTGGTGCCCCTGCCGATAGAGCGAGGAGCCGACAATCTGGCGAATAAGCCATTTGGTCGATCCACCCGACTGCATGAATCCGGTGGCGAGGTGATCGAGCAGTTCGGGGTGCTGGGGGGCCTCGCCCAGGTGGCCAAAATCATCGGGCGTGCGGACCAGACCGGATCCTAGCAGGTAATGCCAGACACGGTTGACGTACACACGGGCCCAGAGAGGGTTGGCGGGGTCAACAATCTGCTCGGCAAGCTCGAGCCGGCCGCTGGAGTTGTCAGCCCGACGTTGTCTCGGTCCACCGAGAAATCGCGGCCCACCACGCTCGACCTCGGGTCCAAAGTCGGTGTACGAGCCGCGAAGGGCAAGACGCTCATTGCGACCTTCAAGCCAGTCATCGACCGACCCGGCGGTCGCCTCGGGGGCAAGCTGACTTTCTAGCCTGCGGTACTGTTCGACCACCGCGCGGAGCGATGAGTCGCAGCCAAGTTGCTGAGGAAGCAATTGCGAGGCGAGGGCATCATTCAGCAGCAGCACATCTTGATCGGAGCAGACATTGTCGCCCCACCGCTCGACTGCGCCGCGGACGAGGCGCTGCAGGCGGAAAGGCCAGTCGGCTTCGTCCGCCAAGGGGCCAAAGAGGGGCTCGAAGCGGGCCAGGCTGTCTTGCGGAGGCTGCCCAGGCTCGTGCACGACAATCCGGGTCACCCCCAGCCAACTGCGGTGATCGGTCAGCTCACTTTCGGGAAGCCCCCCGTACCCGACACGGGCCGGGTAGTAGTTGTTCAAGCTCTTGGTCGACAGCTCGAAGTAAACCCGTCGAGGGACCGAGTCGACACTCCCTTCGAGGGTGTCAAACCTCCCGGCCGTGAAGGTCTGCCAGCCGAGCTTGGAGCGATTCGCGTATTGCGCCCGTTCGGAATTAAGGGCCCGATCGACGATGAAACTGTGCGAAGCCCACTCGCCAGCCAGCCATTCGACTGAGAAGGTGACCGGTTGGAGCGGATCGAACGCCGGACTGGTGACCGACCCGGCCAGCCGAGGGGACCAGGCATGCGAAAACCGGCCACCGGGCAACAGGTGCCATAGAGCGTCCTCCCCTTCGTCGCTGACGACGGGCTCGCCCGGGCACACCAGGCCCGACTCAAGCCCAAGCCCTTCCCAGCGCCAGCCTCCCTCAGCACCTCGTTGATCGAAGCGGGCCAGCACCCGCACCTTAGAGTTCGCCTGGTCGCGCGCCTGCCGTTGGTTGGCGAACTCTTCCGCAGAGATCGGCATATCAGCCCGCGCGCGAAGTGCGAAGCCAGCGAGTGTCGAAGGAAACGTAGCGTCGGGTTTCTCGGGCGTGGGGAGTTGCGCCAGTTTCTGGGCGACAGTCGGGACGACTGGCTGGCTTTTCTCTTCTGGGTCGCTGACGGGCTGGGCCGGGTCGGGAGGGGGTGCCACGCGCACGGGATCGGTCGCGGCGAGCCAGAGCCTGGCGAGGGCCTGGCGAACAGCCAGTTTCTGAGTCCGCAACTGTTTAATGACAGCCTCGCGGGCGTTGGTGTGCTCGAGTGTACGGGCGGGGAAGCGGGTGCTCATGAAGACCCCGGCGAGTGCGTAATAGTCGCGCTGTTCAATGGGGTCGAGCTTGTGGTCGTGACACTGG
>CAIUHT010000558.1 GCA_903898975.1 uncultured Planctomycetaceae bacterium | reverse complement strand
TGGACGACGGCGATCTCCCAGATGCACCGGGCCGGTGCGGCGTGGGTGGTGGCGGTGACCGGGGGCGGCAGCGGAGGAATTGGACGATTGCTCGAAGTCCCCGGTGGCTCGGCGTCGACCCTGGAGGCGATTGTCCCTTATTCCGCCGAGTCGCTGCGGAGCTGTCTGGGCCGCGCCCCGGAACAGGCCTGTAGCGCCGCGACCGCGCTCGCCCTCGCCGCGACCGCCTGGCGACGCGCGGGGCAGTTGTTGGCCTCCGCGCCTCCCACGGCACCTGCGGGGCTGGTGCCAGCGGTTTCGTCGGGTATGCCAGTGCCCCCGGCAGAGTTCTCGTCCAGCGTGCCGTTGAGTGGAGCCGCCGCTGGCCTCGCCTCCCAGCCATCGGCCTCGAGCCCGACCCCGCTCCCAGTCGCTCGCTGGCCGGTGGGGGTTGGCTGCACCGCGGCGCTCGTGAGCGATCGCCCCAAGCGCGGCGAGCATCGCTGTCATGTCGCCGTCCATTCCGCGTTCGGCACCCGCCTGGTCAGCCTCACTCTCTCGAAGGGGGCTCGCACTCGGGCCGAAGAAGAGCAGGTCGTGGCCGACACCTGGCTGCGACTGCTCGCCGCCGAGGTGCGGGTCGAGCCCCCACCGCACCCGGGCTGGCTGCCGGAAGACCGGCAGGAATCGCGCTCGCAGTTGTGCGATGTCGACCTGCGCGACCTGTACCAGGGGCGGGCCCCAGTCGCCTGGCGTGCGCCGGCGCAGCACAGTGGAGTCCGTTTCGACCCGGCCCCCGTGGTGGGAATTCTGCCAGGCTCATTCAATCCCGTGCACGCCGGGCACCAGCAGTTACGGCGGGTGGCCGAGAGGGTCTTGGGCGGACCGGTCGCCTGGGAGATCTCGGTGCTGAACGTCGATAAACCACCCCTCGATGCCCTGACGCTCGCCGACCGGTGCGCGAGCCTGGGCGATGCCCCGGTCGCACTGACGGGGGTCGCGCGATTTGTCGACAAGGCACGCATCCTTCCCGGGCGAACGTTCGTGGTGGGGGCCGATACCGCCGAGCGGATTGTCTCTCCCAAGTACTACGGCGAAGACGTGGCCGCCCTCCGGCAGGCGCTCACGTCCATCCGCGAGCAGGGGTGTCGCTTCCTGGTCGCGGGTCGGCTGGCGGGCACGGAGTTCCAGGAACTCTCCGACCTGTCCATCCCGCCAGAATTCGCCGACCTGTTTCAGTCCCTGCCCGAAACCCTCTTCCGCAGCGATCTGTCGTCGACCCAAATTCGACAGGCCCAGGCGGGGGAGCCAGGCACCGAGGGTTAGGACACTGCTGGGAATCACACCGCTGGAAATAACACAGTGGCGTGAACATCACAGCGGCGTAGAACGCCTCCCGTGGATGATTAGAAGTCACATCCGGACAGGAACCGGCACAGCGGGCCAGTAATTCGGCAATCCACGCGACTTCAGCCCCGGGAATGCTGTCGGACATGGCACAGGTTTTCGCGGTGCTGCGGTCCACGGACGAATTGGGCTGCCTCGTCCCCGGGGGAAGACGATACAATTTGTGGAGCCCTCCCCGGCAGGCGTGCCTGTTGGGGAAGACGCGATCGCGAAGGCGACGGGAGTCCGGCGGTGTCTGGTCGTGTCTCCCAGAAGTTCGATGACTGGCGTGAGGATGGCGGCATGAAGGCGATGGAAACGACTCGGCGACTCTTTTTGCAGGCGACCTCGGCCGGTGTGTTGGCGAGTGCGCTTCCTGCCGGGTCGCAGTGGGCTCGCGCGGGCGAAGCTGTCGGCCTGTCGGGTGTCGGACGGGCCAAGTCGGTGCTGATTGTCCTCCTCTCGGGTGGCCCCAGCCAGCTCGATATGTGGGATCCCAAGCCCGACGCCCCCCGCGAAATCCGCGGCGAATTCTCCTCGATCGAGACGGCGACCCCGGGCCTCCGCATTTGCGAGCACCTCCCGCGTACGGCCCGCCGGAGCGAGCGGTTGGCGGTCATTCGCACCCTCTCCCACACGGAACACAACCACCTGCTGGCGACCCACGTCGCCCTGACCGGTCGCCCCACTCCCATTCCGCGCGGTGGCAGCGACCTCGATCGCGTTCAGTCGCGAACCGATTTTCCCAACTTCGCCGCAGCTCTCGATTTCGTTCGCCCCCGGAACGACGGTGTCCCCTCGGGAGTCTCGCTCCCCAACTACCTCATCGAGGGGCCCCTCACGTGGCCTGGTCAGCACGCCGGGTTCCTGGGGATCCGCCACGATCCGTGGTCCATCAATTCCGACCCCAACGAACCAACTTTCCGCGTCGACAGCTTGGCCCGCCAGGATGGGGTCCCCACGCAGCGGCTCTTTTCCCGGCGGGAGTTGCTGGGCGAACTGGAACGAGGTCGCGGCCGCGACGTCCCCCTCCAGGATGTCGAAGAGGATGCGGTCGCGGTAGTAGGGGGCGTATCGCTTCGGCTGGAGCCCCGCCAGCTCGACGGTCCCCTCCGCCTTCAGCGGATCCAGCCCGGCAGAGGTCTTCACGGAGAGGGTGGCGGACTTGTCGAGGAGCAGGCTCAGGGCGATCTTGCCGGAGCTGCCCTTGGCCGTGGACAGGTTCTCGCCACTCAGCCGGATCTGCTCGGCGAGGAAGGTCACGGGCTCGGCCGGCACGCGGTCCTCGAGGGTGACGGCGTAGTCCTCCACGGCCAGGCGCTTGAGCGTGACGACGAAGGGCTTCTGG
>CAIUHT010000557.1 GCA_903898975.1 uncultured Planctomycetaceae bacterium | reverse complement strand
CCCGCGATAGCGCTCGAGCACCGGATCGGGGGACTGAAGGCATAGAGGGCCACGATCGCCATGTTGAGCTTGTGAATTCCAGACTGTCTCGTAGCAGGCTGGCTTGAGAAACTCGGCCACCAAGCAAAAAGAGGCTCTCCCCAATTGAAACACTCGCATGGTCATATCGCCGCGGCAGCGGGACTGGGGTTTGGGTGGTCCAGGTGTCGGTGGCGGGGTTCCATTGGTGGTGGGAGTCGAGGGGGGCGGGGCCGACTCCTCCGGTGACGTGGAAGAGGCCGTTGACGTAGGCGCCGGCGGCGCTGAAGCGGCCGGGGAGGGGGATGTCGGTGCGGGTGGTCCAGGCCGCACCGTTCCAGGTTTGGGTGGTGCGGAGGTAGGGAGTGACGGCACCGTTGCCCGTGGTGATGATGACGTCGGTCCGCCGGGGCTGGCAGCAGTAGCCTCCAGGGAAGAAGAACGCCGGGACGGCGGGGCTGTAGAGCCAACCCCCACCTTCCCCGCGCGCCGATCGCCAATGCCGAATCATGGTCTTGTCTCGCTCGGTCTCACGTGACTGCGTCGCCGGGCCACCTGGAGTGGTGAAGCCCCGGGCTCATTCCCGTCACCTAGGTGAAGTCGGTGATCGATTCGCCCGCGTGCGGGGGTGGTCGATCTTGGTTGTTGAGTGCTCGGTCGTTGGACGTGCCCATCGCCGTGGCCCATACGGGCGGTCCACACGCATCCTGCCTGCCCAGTGTCGTTTGCTTCGACCGATGAGCGCGTGAGCGTGCCGCTTGGAATGGAGTGGCGAGGGGTGTCTTTCGGACAGACCACACCGCGTGGGAGATTGGGACGGTGACGGAGCATCGGGTTTGGCCTGATGCCGGTCATGCCCCCGTGGTCCCCCCGTGGAGATGGCCCTGCTGTTTTGGGTTGATGAATTGGCCCGCGTCGAGAGGTCCCTTCCTGCCTGGACCTCCCGCCGGCTGCCCGCCTTGGCGAATGCTGCTCCGCAGCCACTGGGGCTCATCCCTCAGCCCCGATCAACCAACCACTCACTTCGTAGCCGGGAAAACCCAGACTGCCTTGGTGGTCGTGATGGAACCTAGTGTGGCATGGATTGTAGCGTGTGTCAATATGTTAATGTACAAAATAATCTCTTTTTTGTCTTGTTGTCGTAAGCTGTTATTTCCATTCGGCTTATCGCGGCCGCTTCGTCGATTGGTGTGGATTCGAGCTCGTCGACGCGAATCGCCGATGTCGATTTGGGAAATCCTGGCAATCTGGGGCATTGATTCGACGGCGATGATTTCGATTATCGCGGGGCAGGTCGGCAGCGGTAGGGAACACATGGGAGCCACGTGCAGTGGCGGGCTTGGTTTCGCGTCACAAGACCCTTTGCGGGCCTTATCCGTTCGCGACCATTTGATGATTGGGTCGCCGGGTCTGGCTTCGATGAGGGGCTTGCCCGTAGATGTCGAGGGGGGCGAAATGGGCAGCGCGTGTGCCGCGGGCCCGATTTGAAACGATGCGGCGGGGGCGGTGGGGAGTTTGGTTTCGAACGCGACGAGATGTTGCTCCGCCCACGGTCGAACAAAACAGAATGGCACGCACAGCGCGAGGTTGGTTTCGAGCGCGGCGAGACGTTGCTCCGCCGTGGATTTGTCGAGCGCGGTGCGGGGACGCGCGGACAAT
>CAIUHT010000556.1 GCA_903898975.1 uncultured Planctomycetaceae bacterium | reverse complement strand
GTGCCGGCTCTCAGTGTTGGTTGCGTTGCTTTACCGTCATTCGTCACGAGCGTGAGGGGGCGGTTCATCACCGGTTGCCCGCCGAGCGTGTTGAAATCGTATAAGAGCGTCGCTTTTTCGAGATAGATTTCGAAGCCGTGGGCAAATGCGAGTCCCTTTGCCGCAATTCCTCCTGACGTGCAACTGACTGCCAATCCCGTGTCTTTGTAAAGATACTGGGTCTCCAGATGCTGTCCCCAGCCGCTCTCGACGATTCCCCGGGAATGGACCGCCTGGGGAACCCCGCACAGGTGGCTAATGAAATGGGTGTCATGGATGTGCAGGTCCACACCAGGACCACCCGTTTTTGACAGATCCGCCATGTCTGCCGACCAGTCGGGAGTGCAAATCACCCGCCTGAAGTGTGCCGCCCGCAGGTTGCCGAATTTGCCGGACCGCACCGTCTCTACCACGTATTTGAACTCGGGGAAGAATGGGAGTACGTGGGCGACGAGCAACATCCGCCGTGCCTTGGCGGCGGCGGCAACCATGCGGTCAGCCGCCTTGAGGTCAACGGCAATCGGCTTCTCAACCAGCACATGTTTACCCGCTTTGAGAGCCTCGCAGACCACCTGTTCGTGTTGATCATTTGGAAGACAGACATCCACCAGATCGATCTGAGGGTCAGCAATCAACTCCCGATGATCGGCGTAGGGGGTGACCTTAAGTTTCTTCAGGTCGATCTGCTCCCCTCGGGGGCCAAAATTTCCCTGGATGCTGGTCCAGTCGCCAGCCAGTTTTTTTGGGTCGCGAGTTGCGAACGCTGCCACCTTGGCTCCCCTCAGGCGGCGCGCTGCCTCAAAGTGAGTCATCCCCATGAAGCCCAGCCCAATGATTCCAATTCGCAACATCGCAGTGGCCTTCCTGATGAAGTTCGCAGGCTGCCCAAGGGTTGAGCACCCGTAGACTTGCAGCGTATCGCGTCGTCTCGGAAGATGCTATCACAAAGCGTGGTTGCGGAAGACTCGCTCTGGATCGTTCAGAATGAAGGCCATTTTTATTCAGTGGCGTCGAGTGTCATGGGAGTCGGTCAACGCTGATCTTGCAGACCATACCAATGGATCTCAGGCTGGAGAGACACTGAATCGAGGAATCACAGCGACTTCTCGCGTGGCACTCCGTCCCCTACCATGCTGCCTCAAGGACAAGCTACGCCTTGATGAACTCGAGCATCTGGTCCGGTAGATCAAAATGTCCTCCCCACATCCTCTGCAGGCTACCCAAGGTCTGTGTGTCTCAGTCAGATTGCTCGGCGAATCGAATGCTGCGTGACCTCGTCGCATTAAGGCTGCGTGTTTGGATTGGATCTTTCTTTAGACCGTTCCAGTTGGGACAACGCATTCCATTGATTTCGTCCGCCAGCTTTTATTGCCCATCAAGCTCGAATCTGTCGACCATCGCCGATGACGTGTTAGAACGATTGCAGTCTTCGTCTGTGCCGGCTAGGCCAAGCCGTCGAGGGAGGTCGTATCATCCACAGCCCGGTGCCACGTTGGGAATTCAATTTTGATGACAGATCAGTCTCAGTCCTCAATCCTCCCCCCGGGTTTTCTCTTCCGTTATACGCTCGCTGTGCAGCCGGCCCCAAACGTTCCGGGCCCTGGCGCCAATCGTGTGCCACTCGGTGTGGAGCATCGCCTTCCCTCTCTCTCCGAGATTACGGGAGAACCAAGCTGGATGGCACTCTCGGCTGGCTGGAATCAGACTGGGTTAGGCTTCGTCGCAGAGGTGCAGAGGCCTCCGGATAAGTTTCGCGCCCGACTGATAACCCCCCCGTTGCATTTCTCGTTTCAGTGGCGGCTGATGTTCGACCTGCGCGACACACGTAACATTCATCGTGCCAATCGCTTCTGCCTTCATTTCGCACTCCAGGTGGCTCAAGGAAGTAAGTGGGAGGGTAGAGAACTCCGCCAACTGTGGATTGACCGCGCTCGAGAGCCGGCCCCCCGAGTCGACTTGCCGCTGATTCATCACGGGATTCAGGAATCGAACGAGGGCTATCGAGTGGAGCTTTGGTTCCCGAGCCAGACATTGCCCGGCTTCGATCCGTCCGAACATCGACGGATCGGGTTCAATTACGACGTCGAAGATGAGCGGTGGGGGCGGCAGTCGCTTTGCCTGAATCCTGGCTTTCCGACCATCTATGACCCCAGCTTGTGGCAGTCTCTTGAATTGCACGGAGACCCAGGAGGAAGTTCCGCTCCCAAGGTCACTCCTCGCCCCAGCGCACCGAATCGGACCCGCGATGATTCCTCCGATGCCTCGAGTTAGCTTATTAGGAACTCACTGATATCAGGCAGTGTTTCGTCATCGCCAGATTGGGTCTTGGTTGGTTGGTCACTGTCTGTGGTCACGGTTGGCTCAGCCGTTTGTGTGGATGACGATGCGGTATCTAGCCGGTTCAGGCCGTTCACGGTCTCTGCGTCCCGGGGCTCTGGTTCGCCGAGTAACACCGGTAACTGAGATGGCCCCGTGACTGCTTGTTGCAGACGACGGCCGCCCGAGCCCTCTTGGCCCTGACTCAAGCTCGGTCGCTCGAAGGGTTGCGCTAACAAATCTGACGCGGGATCTAGCAGAGTGGTCGCCCACGCCAGCCAATCCTTATCGGGAGGAGCGTAGGGGCGGAATTTGTCCAGACTGCCCCTAAGGTCCGAATAGAAGAGTGCACGATTCGGCCCCAGACGAGCCGCTGCCGGGCTGTCGCATAAGTTGCTCGAGTCGCCCGCCGAGATCGCGAACAATACGCGTGATTCGAACTCCCGCAGGAGCGATCGTCCAACCCAGCGTTCGAGGTTGCCCGGCGTGTCGCACCAGACCGCGAAATGCAGGCCCAAGGCCGGTCCATCTTTAAGCAG
>CAIUHT010000555.1 GCA_903898975.1 uncultured Planctomycetaceae bacterium | reverse complement strand
CGCCGAACTCACGGGCCATCTCGGAGTCCTGCTCTTCCGGGATGAACTCCACTTCGCGATAGGTGATCGACCTCAGAAAAGCGTCGGGCCGCTGGGGCAACGACAGTTCACGGGCATCTTCGGGTTTGAATTCGACCCCAACCGCTTCGGTCAGCAGTTGCTGCAGATCGAGATGGAAGCGGGCGGCCGCCTCGACTTTCCCCGCAAGGTGATGGTTCGTCAGCACGTACACGTAACCGGACCCCAGTCCGGTCTGTCCATTGCCCAGCACCACCTTGAGCGGGGCCTTGAACGCTCCCCGCAATCCGGGGAGCGCGACATTCAGAAATTGCGGTTGCCGGGGGTCATCGACAACAATCTCCATCCCCGTCTCTTCGTCACCCTCATCCTCTTCGCCCTCTTCACCTTCTGCCTCTTGATTCGCGGGATTCAAGGCGGGAAAGCCCTGGCCCGCCGCCTGGGGAGGGGCTCCGCCAGCGCCCGGCCTCGCAGGGCCAGCCTGCGGCGCCGTCGTCGGCGCCTCGCCTTCCGCAGGGGGCTGTGGCGGGGGCAGCTCAGCGAATTGCAGTGGCAGCCGCAGGTTGATTTTTGTGCCCGGATCGTTCCAGGCCCCGTGCAGGTTGGCGTTCTGGAGTTCGATCGAGGAGTAATACTTGGCAGTGGTCTGCAACCGCTCTTCGTATTCGTCGGAACCGCACCCGGCGACCAGCACCACCAGCGCTGCCGCCAGCCCCCGCAGAGCACCGCCCTGCGATGCGCGCGATCGGCGAACCACCAGACGAACCCCTGTCGCCCACCAGGATTCGGCGAAACGGTTGAGCATCGGCAGCGTCTCGCTGTGAGAGGATCGGAAACCGGCTGGGAACTCGACTAAGCTGCACGCCACTTCCCCGGAAGGGGAATCAGGGCATGCGTCGCAAGAGTTCAATTTACTCAAGAGACAGCCTGTTTGGCAGCCGAATTCCCCAAGCCAACCCAGCCAGACCGTGGCCAGAAGCCCCCGCCAGTGAGACCGGCTGGGGGCTTCCTGAGCCGATATCGAGGCGGGACTCGCCCCGGCCATGCGGGGCAAGTCCCGTACGGCGACTGAGAATCACTCGGGCGGATTTGCTCCGGCTTCGTCACTGGCTGGAGATTCAGGCTTCGGCTGCTGCGCCTGGTCCGTTTCGGACTTTCCCTTGCCAGAATCGGAAGGCTGGGGATCAGCACCCTGTTCCGTGGTCTCTTCTGAGGGTTCGCCAGGAGCTGCCTCAGTCTCCGCAGGCGGATTCACCGGCTTGGCGGCAGGACGCGGGCCGGCGCCCGGCAGTCCACCCGGAAGACCACCGGGCAGGCCGCCCGGCAAACCCCCAGGGAACCCGCCCGGCAAACCCCCGGGGAGGTTCGCATCTGCGCCCCCGGCGGCCGATTTGGCCCTAATCAGCGACTCACGCGGCACTCGGATCTTGGCCACACTGTCGGCCGAAATCACGTAGTACCACTTCTTGAAACGCAGGTTCAGCTCCTCGGCTTTCTCGCGGCCTGCTTCGGCGCGCGATTCCCAATCCTTCAGGTCGGCCTCGTACTTCAGCACTTTCGCGTCGTACTCCCGCTTGCGGTCGGCGGCGAGCTTGGCCGGGTCGGGGGGCGGCAGATCGTCCTTGGCGTCGGCGGGTTCCTTGTTCGCCGGTTGCTCGGCAACGGGTGGCTGGGCGTCGGCGGCTTTGTCATCAGCGCCCTTGTCCGCCGCGGGCTGGGCGGGGGCATCGGCGGGCGCTCCCTCGGCTGGCGCGGCGGTCCCTGGCTGCTCTTCTGCAGCCTGCTCCGCCTGCTGAGGGCCACACTGCGGGTCCGTCGAAGTCTCCTGTTGAGTTTCATCCGGTGGGGTCGTTGCCTTGGCCGGAGTCGCCGGGGCGTCGGCCTCTTCCAGCGGAGCTGGGGGTTCGGGCTTGGGGCCCAGCAACGCCTCGTCGAACGCCACCGAGACCAACAGATAGCGACTGTCCTGCTTGGTGGCCTTTTCCTCCTCAGATTTCTCCCCGTCGGCTTTCTCCTTGTCGGCCTTCTCCCCTTCGTCCTCGTCGGCGGGAGCCCCCGACTCAATCTCCGCTTCGCTCCCTGTAAAGACATCGCCAAACCGCAGGGTGTAGGTCAGTCCCTTGGTCGTGTTGAGTCGCAGTTCCCCCAGTTTCGAGTAGAGCTTGGGAGGATCGTCCTCGTTCTTGCCGGGGCCCGCAATGAAGCCCCGGTTTGACATGTCGCTCAGCAGCAGGTCGAGCTGGGCCTGCTTGGTGACCACATTTCGGTCGATGGTCAGGTCCGGGTTCAAACCTTGCGGCTTCGGACGGATTCCCGTCAGCCGCAGGTCGACGAGCGTGTTGACCAACTCGTTCGTCTTGGTGGTGTCGACCTCTTTTTCGGGGTCGTCGAGCCCTTCCAGCTGCCAGGGGTCGAAAGACTTGGCGCGGGTCAGCTTCGAGAGTTCCCCGGGTTCCATCTTGCCGAGTCCATTGCGCGCCTCGGCGATCGAATAATTGTCGATCTCGATGCCCGACAGGTCGTCCCGCGACAGTTTCAGCAGGTTGGTTTCGACCCAGTCGGCGAACTTGGTCGAAAGGTCGGGAGTGAGCTTCGTCACGTAGACCGACTTTTCGCCCGGGTGCCGGACGTACCGATATCCCGCACGGTCGCGGACTGCCTTGCCAATGATCAGGTCCAGCACCGGCTGATCGCTCTTGGACAGAGTAATCCGCTGGCCCCGGCCTTTCAGTTTCGTGGCGTCCTTTTCGAGAGGGTCCACCACCCCGAACTCCTCATGGCGATTTTCGGCTCCCGAAATGTATCCCTCCCGCTTGACGCCGATCAGCGACGTGGCGGTCTTGGCCAATCGGTCGGCGCCATCGGCCGGGTAGTTCTGGTGCGAAGGGATGCGCCAGAGTTCTCCACTCTCGGCATCATCCTTTCCCTTCTCGACTGCAAAAATTCGGGCGGCCGCCTTCTGGTCGTCGAAGTTGATCACCCGAATCGAAGTCGGCTCGGTCGGATCCTTGAATTCCGGGAAGAAGGGCTGTCCCAGTTTCGCGCTCTGCATCTCAGCAGGAGTCAGGCTGTCGGCGGGCTTGCCCAGCCACGCCGCGCCAGCGGCCAGTACGGCCGCAATCACGAACGATGTGGTGCGTGCAGTTTCCGTCATCGGTTCAGTTCCTCGGGGAAAGTGCGTTGATTTGGAGGGGGAGAGGGGCGGGGCGAGCAGCCCGCCCCAGCGATGGCGATCATTTCGAGTCGACGATGCGATCGGGATTCAGCCCCTGACGCTCGTCGAGAGATCGGCGGACGTAGACAAACAGCCCCAGCAGCAGCGCCGGAATCGGTGGCAGCAGCAGTGCCAGCGAGCGGAGGAAGCCGGTGATCCGGTTCACGT
>CAIUHT010000554.1 GCA_903898975.1 uncultured Planctomycetaceae bacterium | reverse complement strand
TACTCCACCAGTCGATTCAGCTGGAAGAAGTCGGCCGTCAGCCGGGCGTGTCCCGCCGAGGCGATATACAGCGTCTTGAACAGCACCGCCCAGGCACCAAGCAGAAAGACGAGCTTGGTCCACGAGCCAAACGCCGGTTCGTACATTTCGGCAAGCGTGCGGATGACGTCTTTTCCCTTGGGGTGCAGGTCGAGGGCGTGCAGCACGCGGGCCCCCAGGAAGTAGAACGAGACGGTGGCCAGGGTGAAGACCACACAACTGACCCAGGCGTCGAGGTGCATGACCCGCATCCAGCCATTGGCCCGTCGAGCCCACGCCGAGTCCTGGCTGCGGGGTCCGACCGAATGGCCGTACCCTTTTTCGAGGCACCAGTAGGGATAGGCGAACAGTTCGGCGGCCCCGACCCCGGTGATGCCGAACACGGCGAACGCCTTGGCCAGCCCCGCGGCACTCAGCCGGCCCGTCTGGGGATCAGTCGGAAGCTGGAACTTCAGCCCGGCCAGGATCTGGTCCCACTCGAAGGGGAAGTTGTTCCAGGGGAGGGCCAGGACGCAGGCGACGGTGACGAGGGTGACCCCGGCGACGAGGATCGTGGTGAACCGCTCGAGCATGAGATAGCCCCCTGAGAGGAGCAGGGCGACGGCGGCGAACGCTGTCAGCACCCCCCAGGGATTGGCGGGATTGTTCTGAATGTACGCCCCCAGCCCGGTCGAGGTTCCCAGCAAGGAGGCCAGCGCGGGCGACACGCCGGGGAACGCCATGTCGAGCGCCTGCCCCACCAGCCCCACCATCGCTCCCAGTTGCACGACGGTTCCCAGCAGCATCAGGAACCACCACCAGACAGTCCAGTGGGCCCCCAGGCGCGGGCCGGGGAGCCGGTTGAGAAACTGCAGCGTGGGCTCGCCGCTCGACAGGGCATACCGCCCCAACTCGACCTGCACGAACACCTTGATGACGCACGACAGCAGGATGAGCCAGAGAAAGGTGAAGCCCCAGTCGGCCCCGAGCGTGGTCGTGGCGATTAACTCGCCCGAGCCCACGATCGAGCCGGCCAGGATGATTCCCGGCCCAATCTGCCTCAGGGCCGCCCAGAGCGACTCGGGGGCTTCCTGGATGGCGGATTGAGGGGTGACATCGGCATCAGCTTCACTGCTCGACATGGTGGGCGCTCACCAGGGGAGGCGGGCCTCGGGGAATTCCCGGGCAGCCGCCGGGGGGAGTGTCTCGCATTCCCCCAACTGCATGCAAGGAAGTCGCGGCATCCCCGACAGCGACTTATAATGAAACGAGGGCTGAACGCGGTTTGGACGGAACCCCGCCCGAACGCATCCCCGGCTCAGTTTGCCTGATCGATTCCCTCAGACCCGAAGCGTGGACGGCGGCCCCTGGCCACCCCCTGCTTTTGGCTGGCTCCTCTGTCCATCGCTCCCCGCTTGTTCGCGGGGAGTTGGGCCGGGGGCCGGGCGCTGGCTCTCTTGACCACCACAACTTCCCCCACTGCCTCCGCGACCATGTTGCATCCGCTGGAACTGACTCACCCGGCTCCCCGCTATGAAGATCCGCTCGACCTGATCGAAGAGATTGAGGCACTCAAGCGGCAGCACGACGCGGTGATCCTGGCGCACTTCTACGTGGATGGCGAGATCCAGGAAATCGCCGACCACACGGGCGACAGTCTCAAGCTGGCCCGGGACGCCGTGGCGGTCCCGCAGCAGACCATTGTCTTCGCCGGGGTGCACTTCATGGCCGAGTCGGCCAAGATCCTGAGCCCGCAGAAGCGGGTGTTGCTGCCCGACCTGCAGGCGGGCTGCTCGCTCGCCGACAGTTGCCCCCCCGACAAGCTGGCGGCGTTCCAGGCCCAGTTGCGGGCGGAAGGTCGCGACTTTCAGACCGTCGCCTACATCAACACCACCGCGGCGGTGAAGAGCCTGTGCGACTGGATTGTGACCAGTGGCAACGCCCGCGAGATCATCGAACGTGTGCCCGCCGACAAAGAGATCCTGTTCGTCCCCGACCAGCACCTGGGGCGGTACCTCTCGGAGGTGACCGGTCGGCCGATGATCCTCTGGCCCGGTTCGTGCATGGTGCACGAGGTCTTCAGCGTGCAGGATCTGCTGCGGGCCAAGCGGAACAACCCGGGGAGCATTGTGATGGCTCACCCCGAGTGCCCGCGGACGGTGCTCGAGCACGCCGACTTCATTGGCGGGACCGAGAAGATGCGGAAGCACGTCGCCTCGCTGACCACCCCGCACGTGTTCCTGGTGGCGACCGAAGTCAACATGATTCACCCGCTGCAGAAACTCGCTCCGCAGCATACCTATCTGCCTGTGCCGGGGATCATGGCGTCGGACGGCAAAACGTGCGCCTGCAACAAGTGCCCGCACATGGCGCTCAACACGCTGCAAAAAGTGCGGGACTGTCTCAAGCTGGGCCGGCCCGAGATTGCCTGGCAACCCTATTTCGAGCAGGCCCGTTCGGTGCTGCAGAACAGCCTGTTGAAGTAGCGGAACCCAGTGGCCGACGGGGCTCACCGATCCATGGGGCTGGCCGATCCTCGCGGCTGGCCGATCGATCGGGCTGACTTGTTCACTGGGACGAACTGTTCACTGGGACGAATTGGCCAACGGGACGAACTGGCCAACAGTTTGGCCAGCGCCGAACGAATGAGGCGGGCTACATCGACGGAGAATCAGCCGGTGGCGCGGGGGGAGTTGGCCGGGGCTGCGGACGTGGGCTGGGAGGAATCGGCGGGGGGGTGTAGTGCCGGGCGAGCAGTTCGGACAGATCGGTGACGCAGGTGGCGATGGAGATGACCGCCTGCTGGAAGTTGGTGTGGACCGATGCCAGCGGTGCGTCCTGGGCAAACTGCTGGCTGGCCCGCTTCAGCCCGGCGAGTTTCTTGTCGAGCATCTTGAAATAGCCCGCCGGGTCTTCCACCCGTGTCTCCAGCGCCCGCGACAGGTCGAACACCGCCCGCGGAAGTTCCAGCAGTTCGGGAAATTCCTCTGCC
>CAIUHT010000553.1 GCA_903898975.1 uncultured Planctomycetaceae bacterium | reverse complement strand
TCGCGTCCAACCAAAGAGCCCCGACCGCTTGCCCAGTCCCGAGTGGGATGAACGGTCTCTCGGGAATTGATCGATAGTCGCCAAGGGCTGCCGGGAGCCGTCTGGTTCAGTCTCCCAACGCCAGGCACTCCCCGGCTCATTTCTGCCGGGGCGTCGCAACGGCCCGCCGGGTACTGTGTGGTTGAGGGCGAGGCCTGGAAATGACGGTGAAGCGAGCTCTGACAGGGCTCTGACGGGAATGGCTCGCGCACCTGGGGTCGCCACTGTGCGGCAACCCCAGGCTATGAAAGTGAACCTCTGCGAGGTCGTTCCGATCGTAGTCAACCAGGGGCGGGATCGTTTGAGGTCGTTGACGGTCGTGGCGCTGACACGTCCTGTTGCGAGGACTTCTCCATCCCGCGATCGCCCCTCACCGGCGGACAGCCCGGAAGGGGCTGGCTTCCATAGTCTGGGGTTGGAACCGCAGGTGCCTACCGCAGGTTGTGGCCCGAACAGCCGTCCCCTCTCTCCCGCGAGGCCCGGCTGGCCGAACACAAACAGCGTCGTCGCGGGGGAGAGGCCGGGGGGTGGGGGAAGAGCCAGTTGCCGTCCCGCAAAACATCAACGGTATTCCCACCCAGCAAGAGGCAATCAGAACGCCCCGGGCTCAATCCCGCGCGCAATGCATTGCCCGACGCTCACTGTAAGTTGTTGCGCCCCAGAGCGCAGTGCTGTTCAGGAGACCGATTCGTTGTCGGCCAAATGGCGGCGGACGATCTGAGCATTCTGTTCGGGTGAGCAGCGACGACGGCTGGATCTCATGGGTTGAAGCTCCTGTCAGGAAAGCACCGTGCCGACCAGAAACCAATTCCATTTTCAACCGGGTCGGAACAGGACCTCGCTCCTGAGTGGGACTTCGAGAAAATTGTCAAAGCCAAGCAGTGTACGCGAGTCGCCAAGAATACGTGTGGGTAACGCTGACTCATGTCAATCCGTCATGTCGATCACATTGATCGAGACGTGCTTGATGGCGATTTCAGTCAGCACAGCATCGATTGAGAATCGCAGGCGGCTGAATCAAGCGAGCGTAGCTCGCGGGCTGCGGTTGCCTCAGATGTCGTAATACATCGCAAATTCAAACGGGTGCGGCCGTTGCCGCAGGGCATCGACTTCATGCTCCGTCTTGTACCAGATCCAAGTGTCCAGCACGTCCTCGTTGAAGACATCCCCGCGCAACAGGAACTCGTGATCTTGCCGCAGAGCGTCGAGGGCCCCCTCCAGCGTTGCCACAGGCCGAGGGTGCGATGCCAACTCTTCAGGGAGCAGGTCGTACATGTCCTTGTCGAGTGGTTGCCCGGGGTTCCAGCGATTTTGAATTCCGTCGAGTGCCGCCATCAAAACGGCCGCAAACGCCAGGTAGCCATTTGCGGAAGAATCGGGCAGACGAAACTCGAATCGCTTGCTCTCAGCACCCGGACTGTACACGGGAATCCGGATGGCGGCTGACCGGTTCCGAGAGCTGTACGTCAGGCTGACAGGCGCTTCAAAACCCGGGATCAACCGCTTGTAGCTGTTCGTCGTTGGACAGCAGAATGCCATGAGTGCGGGGGCGTGCTTCAAGACCCCAGCGATTGCATGCAGGGCCATCGGTGACAGGCCTGCGTAGCCCGAACCGGCAAACAGGTTTTCGTTGTTCTTCCAAAGAGACAGCGAAATGTGCAGCCCCGACCCGTTGTCATTCCACAACGGCTTGGGCATGAAAGTCGCGGACTTGCCGTAGCGGGCTGCCACGTTCCGAACAATGTACTTGTACAAGCAGAGATTGTCGGCCATCTTCAGCAGAGGCTGATAGCGCATATCAATTTCGCACTGCCCTCCAGAGGCAATTTCATGATGCTGCGACTCGACCTCGACGCCGCACTCTTCCAGACGCAGCATCACCTCCGTTCGGAATGTTTGCAGCGTGTCCGCCGGCGGAACTGGAAAATATCCCTCTTTGTGGCGGAT
This sequence comes from uncultured Planctomycetaceae bacterium, assembly GCA_903898975.1. Classification (GTDB taxonomy): domain Bacteria; phylum Planctomycetota; class Planctomycetia; order Planctomycetales; family Planctomycetaceae; genus UBA10511. The sequence goes on along the minus strand of CAIUHT010000553.1, from coordinate 3,072 downwards.
CTTATAACCACGATTTCCTCCCGCTTCGCTTCGCCCCCGATTCCATTCCCCCTCGACACTGTCGACGTGATAGTAGGACTCGTGTTCGTTTTGATCGAATCGAACGTCGTCGAAGACAAAAAACTCCGCCTCAGCCCCCACCTGGGCCACCTCGGCCAACCCGGTCTGTTGCATGTACGCCTCGGCTTTCCTGGCAACATTCCGAGGATCTTTCGCGTAATCCGCCCGTGTCACCGGATCTTGAATGTTGCAGGTGATGGCGAGTGTCTGCGGCAGGAATGGGTCGAGAATGGCCGTCTCTGCCTGGGGCACCACCAGCATGTCACTCTCATTGATCGCCTTCCAGCCCCGGATTGAAGAACCATTGAATCCCAATCCATCCTCGAAAGACTTTTCGTTGAGGCAGTGGACGGGAATCGTGAAATGCTTTTGTGTTCCGGGAAAATCCATGAACCGAAGATCCACTGCCTTGATTTCCTTCTCACGGCACAATGCCAGAACCCGAGCAGGTGTCATCTCAGCGGAATCGATTCAAAAGGGGGCTGTGGGCGCCTGGAACGTCGCCAGCTTGACACGCGGAATCTCGGTGCCCACCATGAGACTTCACGCATCCGGCCTACACACAATATCAGGTTGGTGATCAAGTGGACCCAGTCCTGACCTGGAAAGGCTTGCATTCTTCCTCCGCTGCGAAAGTCGCGCCCGATTGCAGAAAACCGCTGCACTTGTCTGAAGCCTGCTGAAAAATGCCGCAATTTGTCGTTCTCGATCACGACTGGCCAGAGCCGCACCATGATCTGCTGCTTGAAAATGGGGCGTTACTGCTCGCCTTTCGCCTGCCAAAGTGGCCTGAGGAGAGTGCGTGCGTCCCTGTCCGCCGACTCTTTGACCATCGCCTGATCTATCTAACCTACGAAGGTCCAATTTCCGGGGGCCGGGGAACAGTTCGACAACAAGTGTCTGGCCAGTGGGACCTACGGAAACAGCTGGCCCAGTATTGGGAGCTGGAATTCACCACATCCAGCATGGTGTGGAGTGGTCGACTCATCGGCCCGGCTGCAAGCTGGTTATCGCCGATTCGGCTCGATGGTCACTCCACCGCTGAGGGGGGGCAGGGTGAACTCTGGTTGAGCCGGTCGTCTTTTCCTGTTGGAGACAACGGTTCTACTCGGGATGGATGACTCCCCTCCCTCGCTTACGCCGGCCATGGTCAGGCCTGAGTGGATTGCGACTGAATTCGCTTCTTCCAGGCAGCCAGGGCCCATCAGTGGCCCGCCACCCAAGCAGTCCACTGAAATCCAAGCATCGCCAAGCCCGCCGTGGGCGACAAGTAGCCGCAGCCAGGCTGCCTGCTGTCGCTTGGTCGAGCCGGAGCCACGACTGCGAGGTGCCAGCGCTGCTACAACAACTCTCGAATTGGTTCACCGTCAGTGAGGGGTATCGGCCGACCATCTGTGAGCTGATAACCAAGCTCGCGAATCGAGTAGCCGAGTGCCGTGAAAACTGTGGCATGGATGTCGGCGGGACTGACCGGGCGATCTTTTGGGACTGCCCCAATACGATCCGAGGAACCGACTATGCGACCACCCTGGATGCCCCCGCCCGCCAGGACAACGCTGTAACATTGAGGCCAATGGTCTCGGCCCGCCTTGGCGTTGATCTGCGGAGTTCGGCCAAAGTCGCCCATCCAAATCACCAGCGTGCTATCAAGTAGCCCCCGATCGATCAGATCGTCCAAGAGTGCCGTGTAGGCCCTCTCCATCGGCGGGACCAAATCGTTCTTCAGCCGGGCGAAATTATTCTCATGAGTATCCCAGACTATGCTTCGGCCGTTGATGGTCGCAACAAACGGAGCCCCTGCCTCGACCAGCCGACGTGCCAGGAGATGCGACTGTCCCCAAGTGTGGCGACCGTATCGTTCACGAACTTCTGGAGGCTCTTGATTCAAGTCGAACACAGAGGCTGCGGCCCCACTTGTCACCAATCTTGCGGCCTGAGCGTTTAACAGATCGAGGTCAGCCCCGGCTCGCCCAAAGATTCCTCGATCGGGTCGATCCAGTGCCGTCCGAAGACTGAGTCGGTCACTGAACCGAGAGGCTTCCATTCCATCGCAGTACCCCAGGTTTTTCACACGAAAACTTGGGGAGTTGGGGTCGGCATCGAGGACGAATGGATCGTACCGCACCCCCAGGCACCCCCCATATTGACCAGGTGTGACGTAAACAAGGCTGTCGCAATGCGGATAGGGAGTGATCACGTAGGGGGGGGCCGCTCCCGAATATCCTCCGCGCTGTGCAAGCCAGCCAACCAGCGTTCCCAACCCGGGATAGTCGCTCGGCCCTGGGTTGATGAGTGTGCTGTCAATCTTGTAGGGCTTACCCACAATGGACCAATGCATTCCAGAATTGTGGCCTCCGTGCTGATGGTGCACTGTTCTCACCACCGACCAATGCCGAGCTCTCTGGGCGAAACCTGGAAGGAGCTCGGTCACCTGCAAGCCGGCAACAGCGGTATCTATGGACGAAAATGGTCCCCGGACAGTATCGCCCGCCAATGGCTTCGGGTCGAAGAGATCGAGATGGCTTGGGGCGCCACAATTGAAAATCAGAATGACGCTGCGAGCTTTGCCTGAAGCTCTGGCCGGAGGCTGACCGTCAATCATCCCGGCGGCCGATGTCCTGTGAATCGGCGCTGCGGCGAATGTCGCAGAGGCCCCAAGACCAACCCCACGCTTCAAGCAGTTCCGACGGGCAGTCCGTTCAGTGCTCATCCGGCTGGCCCCCTTTGCAGCGGCTTTCGAAAAGATCGCGGCTCAGGAGAGCCGAACGCAGTTCACTCCTCACGGTATCCAGAGGTTCCGTTTCCGGCAATTCCGACACACCGATCACCGCATCAGCCGGGCGAAGCTTGGGATTGCCCAGCCATCGACTCTTCCACTTGCCCAGCCATCGACTCTCCCACTTGCCCAGCTAACACCGATCAATCGCAGCGGATCGCAATCTGGCGGGCTTCAGGTTTTTTTACGCAGGCGATGTCGGTATTCCGGCAGCGGGGGCGGGGGAGGAAGGGTTT
>CAIUHT010000552.1 GCA_903898975.1 uncultured Planctomycetaceae bacterium | reverse complement strand
GGTCATCAGCGAGAACGGGGCGGCGGTCTCGGGGTGATGGCAGTTCGAGCACTTGGTGTGCACGAGCGAGGCGATCTGGCCCGACCAGGTGATCTCGCCTCGGGCGGGGGCCCGGCGAGTGCGGGTGAGCCTGCAGCCCGCGACGGGGGTGGTGGCCACCGAGACCGGTTGACCATCAAGCAGTTCGTCGAGCGCCGTGGCGAGATCGTGGCGGGTTGGTTCGGGCCGGTCGGCACCGGGTTGGAAGCGGTCGTCAATGCGACCGTGGTAGCGGACGGTGCGCTGCGGGTCGAGCACAAAGGTCTCGCAGGTCCGGGTCGCTCCCAGCACGTCGGTCAGCACCTGCTCGGCATCGCACCAGACCGGGAACTGGAGGGCGTACTCGCGGGCGTGCCGGGCGATTTCCTCGGCACTGTCGCCCCCCTGGGGGTTCACCGCCAGGAACTGCACGCCCCGTTCGCGATAGCGGGTCTGCAGTTCGTTGAGCACCGGGATGAACTTGTTGCCAACCGGGCAGCCCGTATTGAGCACGCAGACCACCAGCAGCCGGGCGTCGCGGAAGTCGTACAGCCCGACCTCGGCACCCGCAGTGTCGCGGACGATGACCTGCGGAATACGGCGGCCCACGACCGGGTCGGCCAGGGGGGCGGGGGCAACCGCGGCGTTGGCCTGAGGTGCGGTCGCGGCGGGGGGCGTCTCTTGCGGGAGGGGGTTGGCCGCAGCGTGCCGGGCCTCGGGGGAGAGCCCCCATTGCCACGCTCCCCAGGCGAGCGCTGCCAGCCAGGCCACCGCCACCATCACCCGCATCCGCCAATCCGTCCGTTGCATTGCTGCCACCATGGAATCTGTTTGGAACCGGGGGACTGTGACGAATTCACACCACCCCCACTTCGTCGTCGCTTGCTCTTCGATTTACCCCGTCAGATTAGCGCGGGTTTCAGCCGGTCCGCCAGTGTTGGGCTGGGGAGTGTCGGGCTGGGGAGAAACTCCGCGGGACCGGGTCTGAGAAATGATTCATTGTGCCTTAATTCCCAGCGAAGCCAGGCGTAGTTGCGTGTGGAGTCGAACGGCGGGCCTGGGAAACCGCCCCGCCGATTCGATTTCCAGTCAACCTGAGTTCGCCGAGGGAACTGCTGAGGGACAGGGCAGGCGACACGGTGTCGCCCGAGCGAGAACCGGCCTGGTGCACCGCAGCGTGCCGGCGGGGACTACGGGTGACTACCCCGCTTTCCCCCGGTTCTGGCGGGGGCTTACCGAGTCCACCACACCCTTCGATCAGCACCACGACCACGGCACACCAGACGAGGGGAGAGGGGAGTTCCTGCGTTTGTGCCGGACCGTTGATTGGTCACCGAATCCGGCGAGATTCCCATTGGCGATCAAGTGGCACTGAAAATGGTTCAGGCGATCACTGCCGGGGCCCTCTTGTCTGGTGACTTGGAGCCATCTGCAGACGATTTATAGTGAGTTTACTCAAGTTTACAAAGAATCTGTAAACCATGATAAGCCCCCTATCAACGACCCTTGAAACCGGAAGACTAGCCATTGGCCCCTGGGGCTGGGGCCCCGCTTCCCGAACTGGCCGGCCGAGACGAACTGCGTGAAAAGGTGCGAATCGCCCTCGCCCGTGTACGGGGGCTGCGCCCCACCAAGAGTCTCCTGCTGGT
>CAIUHT010000551.1 GCA_903898975.1 uncultured Planctomycetaceae bacterium | reverse complement strand
GCCCGCACTCCGTGGGCCGAAGAGGCGACCGAGACCATCGCCCGGCACCCGTAAGCGGTCGGCCTGCCCGGCCCGCTTCACTCTGAAAGACCGCTCCGCATCGGCCACACGGGTGTCTTCCGCCAGTCGGAAGGCACCCGTGTCGCATTTCCCCCGGGCCTGTCCCTCGCGCCCGTCGCTGGGGTGAGCCCCGCATTCGCAGGTGAGCCGCCCATGCACAACGCCGAGATTGCCCAACACTTCGACGAACTGGCCGACCTGCTTGAGATCCAGGGGGCGAACCCGTTCCGCGTCCGCGCCTATCGCAACGCCGCCCGCATTGTCGGAGACCTCGCCGAGCAGGTGGCCACCGTGGTGGGCGACCCCGCCCGCAAGCTCGATGAGATTCCCGGCATTGGCGCTGACCTGGCCGCGAAGATTGCGACTCTCGCCCAGACCGGGGTCTTGCCCCAGTTGGAAGAGTTGAGGCAGCAGGTCCCCCTCGGGGTCTTGCAGATGACGCGAATTCCCGGCCTGGGGCCGAAGAAGGCGGCGGCACTGCACAAAGAGCTGGGGCTGACCACCCTCGAGCAGTTGCGGGCCGCCTGCGAGGCGGGGCAGGTCGCGGCCTTGAAGGGGTTTGGCAAGAAGACGCAGCAGGCAATCCTGGAAGGGCTCGAGCAGGTGGCGACCGCGGGGCAGCGACTGCTGCTGGCCGAGGTTGAACCGGTCGCCCTCGAACTGGTCGCCGCGTTGCGGGAAGTGCCTGGGGTGGGGCAGGTCGAGCCCGCGGGAAGCTTTCGCCGACGACGCGAGTCGGTGGGCGATCTCGACATCCTCGTGACCGCCGACAACTCGGCCGACGCGATGCAGACGCTGGCCGATCATCCGCGGGTCACGCAGGTGCTCTCGCGGGGCGAGACCAAGATGCGGGTCCGGCTGAAAATCGGCCTCGAAATGGATCTGCGGGTTGTCCCCAAAGAGTCGTACGGTGCGGCACTGCAGTACTTCACCGGGTCGAAAGACCACAACATCGTGATGCGCCGGCGGGCCATCGAGCGGGGGCTCAAGCTCAACGAGTACGGCCTCTTCCGCGACGACCAGCCAGTCGCGGGCGAGACCGAGGCGGGGGTGTACGCGGCTCTCGACCTGCCCTGCATTCCTCCCGAACTGCGCGAGGGCCGACATGAATTCGAGTGGGCCGAGGCGGGCCGCCTGCCCCGACTGATTGAGCCGGGCGACGTGCAGGGCGATCTGCACATGCACACCACGGCCAGTGACGGGGCGGCGAGCATCCGCGAGATGGCCGAGGCGGCCCTGGCCCGCGGGCTGAAGTACATAGCCATCACCGACCACTCGCAGCGGGTCTCGATGGCCAATGGGCTCGACGCGACCCGCCTGCGGGCCCACTGGCGGGAGATTGAGCGGGTCCGCGCGGAGGTCCCCGGCATCGAGATCTGGAAGGGGATCGAGTGCGACATCCTTGAAGACGCCACGCTCGACCTGGCCGACGATGTGCTGGCCGAGGCCGACTGGGTGGTCGCGGTGCTGCATTACGGGCTGAAGCAGCCGCGCGAGCAGATTATGCAGCGGTTGCGGAACGCAATCCGATCGCCACACGTGGATGCGATTGGCCACCTGACCGGGCGGATGATTGGCAGGCGACCGGGGGCCGACATGGATGTCGAAGCGGTGCTGCAGGAACTGGCCCGCGAGGGAAAGATGCTGGAGATCAACGCGCACCCCAGCCGGCTGGATGTCGATGACATCACGGCGGCCCGCGCGAAGGAACTGGGCATTCCCCTGGTGATCAACACCGACTCGCACGCGGTGACCGGCTTTGACGTGCTGCAGTATGGGGTGCACCAGGCCCGCCGGGCGGGACTCGAGGCGGCCGATGTGGCGAACACCCTGGCCCCCGACGCGTTTCGGCAACTGCTCCAGCGACGACGCCCCCCGCGCTGACCGCCTGTGTTGACCGCCGCGCGAGACTGAGCCCGGCGACAAAGAGTGGGGCGAGAGTGAGCGCGGCGACAGGCATCGCCACAACAGCCGGCCCGCCCGTCTCCCGATGTCCGTCCCCCTGCGTCCGGTTACATCCGGCCTTCCGCCAGCAGCACCACACCTGCCCGGCCGGTGGATGCACAGTGCCGGTAGTGGTCGGCGAACCGCGGCCACTCTGCCGCGTTCGAAATGGTCACGCAGTCCAACTGCCACGCCTCGAGAATGGGCTGGGCGAAGGTCCGGGCCGAGTCGTTCACGCCCGGGTTGAGCTGGTTGCGATGCCCGATGAGGGCGAACAGCGGAATCTGGTAGTCGTGGACGAAATTGCGGAGCGAGTCGCCCGATTCGAACAGCCCGGTGCACTGCATCATGACCAGGGGGCGTTGGCCCCCCAGTTGCAGCCCAGCGGCGATGGCCCACGCCTCCCCTTCCCGACAGACCCGCACCAGCCGGGGTGTGCCAGCCCGCTCAAGTGCCGCCTCCCAGGTCCCCAGCGTGCTGTCGGGCAACCACACGACATGGCTGATGGCCAACTCGGTCAGCGTCGCGACCACCTGCTCACCCGAAATCATGATCCCGCACTCCTGCACTCCTGCACGCGTTCTCGGGTTGGACGGAAGGGACGACGGTGTGGGCCAGCCCGCAGACAGAGGGTTGTCACGCAGGGGGCGACGGCGACAGGGCCTCACTGCCCTGTCAGCTTGGTAAAAACTCAGCCGACTCGCCACCCGTGACGACAGCGTCGCGCTGGTGGTGGACGACGTGCCGGCTCGATTGAGTCACCACGCGCCGGTCGACCAGGTCAGGGTCGACCAGGTCAGGGTCGACCAAGTCAGGATCGACCAAGTCAGGATCGACCAAGTACGGGGTCGACCAGGCGTCGCGAGTTCCGCCGGGCAGGCCTGGGGGCTTATGACGCCGGGGGTGTGGCGGGGGCGACGTCGCGGTACTTGCCGGCGAAGTAGAGCAGCGGGTTCCCCCCTTCGCTCACCCCTCCCGCCACAATCTCCCCCACGAAGATCTCGTGATCGCCACCGGGAAGCACCGAGTGCAATCGGCAATCGACCCAGGCGAGGGCTCCTTCGAGAATGGGGGCACCGGTCTCGGCGGTCTGCCACCCGAGGCCACTGAAATCTTTCGGCCCAGGGGTCGCGAACCGCTGCGACGCTTCCCGCTGCTGGTCCGAGAGGATGCTGAGGGCGAACGAGTTGTTCCGTCGAATCTCGTCGCGGGTGGTCGACCGCAGATCGATCGAGACCAGCACCAGCGGAGGATTGAGCGACAGCGAGCAGACCGCGTTCGCCGTCAGCCCCGTGCGGTCAGCCCCCGTCCCCGTGGTGACCACCGTGACTCCCGTGGCGAATTGTCCAAACACCTGGCGCTGCAGCTTTGAATCGAACGCCATGAGCGGTCGTCTCCCGCGAATTGTGAATGCTTGAAGTGAATTGCCGGGTGGGGCCCCGCCCCCGGCCACCAGACCCGCCGCGACCCGATGCGCTGCGACCAGTGGCTCGGCCCAGGGGGCCGATTGCGGCGGTTGTGCCGGGCGCGATCCCTCCAGCGGGCGGG
>CAIUHT010000550.1 GCA_903898975.1 uncultured Planctomycetaceae bacterium | reverse complement strand
TGTCGGCCAGCGTCGACACCGCGACGCTGAACGCCCCCACCGGCTCGATTGAGGTCACCGCCGAGGCCGAGAGTTCCCTCACCGCGAATGCGGTGGGGGTGGCGTTCACGCTCGCGACCCATTCCTCGTTTTTGATTTTCGATGGCGCGGGCTCGGGGACCAGCAACACGCTCAACAGCTCGGTGCTGGCCGAGGTGGCCGATAGCACGGTCCACGCCGGTTCGCTGGCGGTCGCCGCGACCGATGATTCGACCATCGAGGCGAGTGCCGGCACACTGGCAATCCAGGTGATCCCCTCCGGGAATGGGGGTTTCTTTTCCATGGCGGTGGGGGTCTCGATTGCCGAGAACACACTGGGGAGTGCCACCGCACCGAATGCGGTGGTCGCCCAGGTGGTCGATTCGAACCTGACCCTCTCGGGGACCAATGCCCAGGGAGCCGCGCTCGCCATCGCGGCCGAGTCGACCGTCAACGTGACGGCGGCGACGGCGGCCGGGGCGGGGGACTTTGGCGTGCAGACAGCGTTCCCCTGGACGGGGGTGGGAGCGCAGTCGCTCAACACGGTCTCCGAGAGTGTGTCTGCCGAGTTGAGTGGTGGCCAGACCACTGTGACGGGGGCGGGGGATGTCTCGCTCACCGCGCAGAACAGCACCACCAGTGCGGCGGGAGCCGGGGGAGTGGCGTTTGCGGGCTACACCAACTCCGGCAAATCGTTCACCATCGCGGCGATTTCGATCGGGGCGGCCCTGGCCAGCAATGAGGTCGCGCTGCAGACGTCGGCCCAGGTGACCGACGCCGCCCAGGTCACATTCTCCCCCAGTGCGGGGGTCACCGCAGGTGATCTGCTGGTCGCCGCGACGGCCGATGCGGTCATCGAGGCGGTAGCCGTGGGAGTCGCGGGGACCCTGTCCGTGGGGAAAGAAGACTCCTTTGCCGCGCTGGATGGGACCGGATCGTCGGCGGTGAACAGCACGAACTCGACGGTGGTGGCCCAAGTGACCGATTCCGGAACCACCGTGCAGGGGGCGGGCGGGGCGACCATCACCGCCTGCGACCAGAACCAGGTGACCGCCGGCTCGGGGGCGCTGGCCTTCACGGGGGGACTCAAGATTGCCGTGGCGACCTCGGTGGGGGTCTCACTGAGCGAGAACTCGGTGACGGGGAGTGTGACGGCGGGGGTGGAGAACGCCAGCCTCACAGCCTCCGGTGCGGCGGTCATTGCGGCCAGTCTCGAACCCGCCTCCAGCCAGGGGAATGCCTACGCTGTCGCGGTGGCGGGAACCGGGGTGTTCAGCTCCGACGGAGGGCCCATCGTTGCCTCCGGCGCGGGGGCCGGGACCACCAACACGGTCGATTACACCGTCGCGGCCACAATCGAGAATTCGGCCCTCACAACCGGGTCGCTCGAACTCTCGGCCACCGACAATTCGGTGATCTACTCCAACGCGGGGGGAGTGGGACTGGCGGCGGCGACCACGTTAAAGGACTTCCAGGTCACGACAGCCGTGGGGGCCGCCCAGGGGACCAACAGCATCACCAGCGACGTGCAGGCGGCGATCGTCAACTCGACAGTGACGGCCAACGGCGACCTCACGGTCGAGGCCGCCTCGCAGGCGAACATCGACTCGATCGGGTATGGCGTCGCCCTGGCGCTGGAGTTCGCGCGCGGCGGGATCAGCGCCGCTGGTTCCGGTGCTGCCGCCTACAACACCACCCAAAACTCAACCACCGCCCACATCACGGGGGGGACCGTGACCGTCCACGGGAACAACGCGCTGGAGGTCTCGGCGACCGATGCCGCGCAGATCTCGGTGGGGGCCGGCTCGGGTTCGCTCTCGGGGGCGGACGGCGAGGGGGCGGCACTGGCGGTGGGAGCAGTGATCGCGCAGAACTCGCTCAACAACACCACCCAGGCGTACGTGGGGACACTCAATCCCCCGTCGGGAAGCACCCCGGCGGCGACCACGGTGAATTCGGCGGGACCGATCGCCGTGACGGCGACGTCGACCCCCACGATCTCGGCCGAGGCGGTCGCGGTCGCGGCGGCTGGGGATCTGAGCGAGTCGTTCGCCGGTGGCGGCGCGGGCGCCAACGCCACCACCACCCTGGGTCCCTCCTCGGTCGGGGGGGTGCAGGTCCTGGCGGGCATCGTCGCTGGCGCGGCGGTCAGCACGACCGCCCAGCCCACGACCGGTCCGGCCATCCTCGTCGAGGCCCAGTATCAGCCCACGGTGACTGCGGGGGTGGGCACCGGGGCGTTCTCAGCCTCGTTCGTGGGAACCTCGGTCGGCGTGTCGCTGGGGACCATCACCGACAACACGACGGTGCAGTCGCTCATTCAGTCGGCGTCGGTCTCGGCCCCGCAGGGAACGGTCGAAGTCTTGACCCACTCGCAGTCCGACCTCGAAGCGCAGGTTGTTCCAACCGCCCTCTCGCTGGGTTTGGGCTCAATCGGGTCCGCCTCGGGCGTTTCGACCATTGACAGCAACGTTCAATACCTCGCCACCGTGGTGAACGCGAACGCCATCACCGCCCAGACGCTGCAGGTGCAGGCGCAGAGCCAGGATGCACTCGACGCCCTCACCCAGGGGGGGGCGGGCGGAGTGGCGGCCATCGGAGTCTTCCTGGCCAACGCCACCCGCGGCGGCAGCACCTCGGCCCAGGTCGAGTTGCCCGCCACGCTGGCGGTCAACAATCTGACCATCGCCGCCCAGACGAATCAGGCGGTCAACACCAACTCGTACTCCGTGACCATTGGCCTGACGGCGGGAGCTGGACAGAACATCCAGAGCACGCTCACCGAGAATGTCTCGGCGCAGCTGCTCAACCCCCTCAACCAGGCCTACACCCTGGGGGGTCAGGTCTCGGTGCTCGCCCAGTCGGCCAAC
>CAIUHT010000549.1 GCA_903898975.1 uncultured Planctomycetaceae bacterium | reverse complement strand
TGCCCCTGGTGGGGCAGTCAATTTGGCTAAAACTCGCCCGGCACATCCCGACCGGCACGGGTGGCGAGGGACTGGTACGTATTCTGATCGATATTCGCACTGATGAAGCGGACGCTGCCGTCCCCCATCAGGAAGTGGGCTCCCCCCACATGGTTGCTTCCGAAGTCATCAAAGTGATTGTTCGGATGATTGGGGGTGTGATCGGCGGAACCGAGGATTCGTTGGGCCGATTCGGCTCCATGCGGAATATGACCGGCCCAGGTCGAAAACCAGCCCTGGCTTTCCAGGGTCCGGCGTTCCCCAATCAGGAATGTCTGTGTCAGGCCATCCTGAACGTCGGCAAATCGCAACGAGCTGTTGTGGAACAGCATCCCATTTCCCTGGCAGACAACTCCGGGAGGCAAATCCTCGCAGGCGTGCATCTCGGTGGTGCCGAAATTGCCGATGTAATTCGCTGTCGCCAGTTCGGCGAGTGGGGAATCGTCTTCATGCGAGTGGATTGTGAACCGCTGGGCACCACTGTCGGACGGGCAGCGGAAGACCGCGAGGGGCAAGGCACGGACTTCGAGATTTTGGGATTCCAGGACCGACTGGCTGAAATTGATCCGGCCGTAGAGGGGAGACTGGTCCAACTGGGGCAGCACCTTCGCGCCCCAGCCCCAGCCATTGATGCCATTTGCAGAAGCCAGAAACAACTGCGGATCAACCCCCACCCAGGCAGGGGGAAGCATGTTGTGCGTGTCGTGGTAATTGTGAAGTGCCAGCCCCATCTGCTTGAGGTTGTTCTTGCACTGCGTCCTGCGGGCTGCCTCCCGGGCCTGCTGCACCGCCGGGAGCAGCAGGGCGACCAGGATCCCGATGATCGCAATCACCACCAACAGCTCAATCAGGGTAAAACCCGGACGAGTCACACGACGACCATGCTGACGACTCATGTTGCAATCTCCCCTGTTCCCACGCCTCGAGACATGCCGTGCCGGAAGTTTCCCACCACCAAATCTCCGCAACCCTGTGCACTTCACAGTGGACCCGGGACAAAACGCAATTGGGAAGAACGTGCGTCCCGTGTCTTTTTACACATGAAGTGCATCAGTCATTCTATGCATTTCGTGGGGGAAACGCAAATGGAATTTGGAACGAATTCTGGGCCGGGGGACTCGTGGGTGACACCGCAGAAAACGTGCAAACCCGGTCAGCGCCCACAGGAATACGGCGAAGCCGTTGCCAGGCAATCAGCATTCCTTGTGGATTCCGCGAAGGTCGCGGTAGACTCGCGTTCCGTTCACTGAACGTCTGGTCCCGTTTTTTGCACAGCCCTCCCCTTGCCGATGGATCGCGACACGTTTCTGCGGACAGCGATCCCCTTTGAGGCGGCACTGGTTCCCGTCGCCGCCCTCCTGGCGTGGATCCTGGGTGTCTCGCTGCGGGACGGGCTGCAGGAACCGGCTCACGGGATCGCCTGGGGCATCGGGGCGACGATTCCCCCGCTGATTGCCCTGGTGGTCGTGCGGGCCCTTCCCTGGGCGCCCCTGCGAAGGGTGGGGGAATTTCTCAACGGGGTGCTGGGACCCGCCCTGGCGGCCTGCTCGCTGGCGGAACTCGCGTTGGTCTCGCTGCTCGCCGGCCTGGGAGAAGAACTGCTGTTTCGGGGGGCCCTTCAGCCGGTGCTCGGACTTCCGGTCGCCAGTGTGCTCTTTGCGCTGGCCCATTTCATCACTCCCACCTATGCCCTGTTGACCGGGGTGATGGGGCTGTACCTGGGTTGGCTGGCGACCGCCTCGGGAACGCTTTGGACCCCGATCGTCACGCACGCCCTCTACGATTTCGTCGCCTTCCTGGTGGTGATTCGCGATGTGCGTCGCCAGCGAACGCAAGATCCCCAGGCGGATTGAGTCTCCCCCTCCCGAGGTGGCTCAAAAAGAAAGATCAGGGAGAGAAGATCATTGAAAGAAGATCACGGACTGACGGCACTGTTTTCGGCCTGTGGTGAGGGAGAGGCGTTTTTGGGTTCCTGGGGTTCGGGACCCGGTTCTGACGCCTCGGCCTGTCGCTGGTGATAGGCCGCCCTCTGATCGTCCTTTTTGGCGCTGCTGTAGTACTCGGCGAGGGCGCGATGGGCGGCCGCGTTTGTCGGATCGAGCTCCAGCACATTCCGTAACCACGAGGCTCCATCGTCGGGAGAATCGTACTTCAGCAGCGTCTGGCCGATTTCCAGTCGAGACGCGATATCCCCGGGATCCTCCTTCGCCTGGTCCATCATGTTGCGGGCCCGCCCCAGGGCCGCCTGGGCCCGGCCCACAAACTCGAGGTGTTCGGCAGCCTCGCTCCCCCGGCCCGATTGCTGCAGGGCGGTCGCGAACAGGAACCGCAGGCGATATTCCTTCGGCCGTTCCTTCACGAGTGCTTCCAGCCACGTAATCGCAGCCTCGGGTTTCTGGTCCTTCAGCTCGATCTGGGCCATCATCATGCGGGGGGGATAACCCTGTGGATCGCGTTTCAAAACCTCCTCCAGCTGGCGGCGGGCCCCGGCCACATCTCCCTTTTCCAGCAGGCAATGCCCCAGGGCGGTCGCCATATCGGTGTCGTTCGGATTGCGCTGCAGCAGGTAGCGAATGTGCTGTTCCGCCTCTTCGTACAATTCTTCGTCGACCAGCGCCTCGGCCAGGTAGCGGCGAATGTCGTCCCGTCGGGGGGCAAGCTCGAGGGCCTTGCGAAAAGCCGCCACGGCCTTGGGGTCACTCCCCGCATGAGCCTCGTACAGTCCGAGGCTGAACCAGGGCTGGGGGTCATTCGGGTAGTCCTGCTGCCAGACCTCGGCGAGTCTCAACGCCTCGGCGAAGCTGTAGTTGGCGAAGAAACCACTGACGTACGCCTCGCAGATCTCGGCTCCATCAGTCTCCGAGAATTCGGTCAGCAGCCGGGGAAGCTCGGGGGCGGCTTCTTTCATCCGACCATTCTGCGCCTGCACCAGCAATTGCTCGAGTTCGATCCGGCGGGGCGGATAATCCAGGACCCGGGCCCGCGCCAGCCATTTCTGCAGTTCTTCCAGCTTGCCGAGGTGCCGGTAGGTGCGGGCGAGCAGGAACGCCGTCTCTCCCCGGTTGGCATCGAGTTGCTCGGCCTTTTCCAGTTGGGCCAGCGCCTGCGGATAGTCGCGGTCCGCCAGGGCCTGGCGGGCGGCGGCCACGGTGCGCGACATTTGGATGCGGGGCCAGGCACTGACCCCACCCACCAAGGCCACCAGGGCTGTCACCAGCAGCCCGTAGATCCATCGTTTCTTCGTCGCAGGCATTGTGTTTCCACTGGCTCGCCGCTGCCACCCCACCGGAGGTGGCCAGTTGGCACATCGGATATGTTAGATCAGTCCCCCCCGGCGCCACGAGGCAGCCGGAGGATTTTGGCGGGATTCGCTGGTCCTTCCGCAGGACCGAATCACCACGGCACTGGAATACCAAGGCCATCGATTACCAAGGCCATGGCGACTTTCCATAGAATTGGTGACTTCCAGAGAACGGCCGTTGCCGGCTGATCCCCTCCGCCCTCCGACGTTGCTCCCCGACTCGTGACCAATTCTGCTGTGCCAACGTCTGCCGTTCCACCCCCCACCTCCCCGGCTTCGTCGCGGCGGCGTCTGTGGTGGTTGTGGGGGGTTGGACTGGCGGGAGGGATCGTGGGGCTCGCCCTGGAGTGGTGGTCACGAGATCACACTCCTCCGGAACGACGGGTTGCACAGGGGCTCGAACAATTGGCTGCGGGAGTTCTGGACGAATCAACCCTCCAACCACTGGCCGAGTTGACGGCCAACCAGGCCCGGTTGCGGGGCTTGGCCCCGTTGTTTCGTGGTGCCCTCGCGACCGCCCAGGGACAACCCCAGGAGGGGCTGCGGTTTCTGGAGGAGTTCCAGCCTGGCGAAGCCAGCCGGCAGGCCCTGCTGATGACCCTGGCCCAGACTCTGCAGGCGGACGGTCAATCTCAGGAAGCGGCTCAGGTCTACCAGGAGGTGCTCAAGTTCGACGAGCGGTCCCTTCCCGCCCGTTACGCGCTGTCGGAGTATTGGTACGACCGCGGAGCCATCACCCGCGCCATGTACGAACTGG
>CAIUHT010000548.1 GCA_903898975.1 uncultured Planctomycetaceae bacterium | reverse complement strand
GGGGTTGCAGTTGCAGGTGCGTCGGGGATCGCCACGATACCCACAGGGGCAGGGGTTGAGGGCGGCCACGAGCATGAGGTTGGCGGGGAAATTAACGCTGCCAATGGCTCGCGAGATGGTCACATTGCCGGCTTCGAGCGGTTGCCGCAGCACCTCGAGGGTGCGACGGTTGAATTCGGGGAGCTCATCGAGAAAGAGAACCCCGTTGTGGGCGAGCGAGATTTCGCCGGGTCGGGGTGTGCTTCCGCCACCGACCAACCCGGCTTCGCTGACGGTGTGGTGCGGGGCGCGAAAGGGACGCTGGAGCAGGAGCGACTGACCGTTCGAAAGGAGGCCCACCGCCGAGTACACCTGGGTGGTCTGCAGGCTCTCGACCGGCCCCAGTTCGGGCAGAATGGTCCCCAATCTTTGGGCCAGCAAGGTCTTGCCTGTCCCGGGGGAGCCGAGCATGAGCAGGTGATGCCCCCCGGCGGCGGCGACGGTGACCGCCCGTTTGGCGAGTTCCTGCCCCTTGACGTCGGCGTAGTCGACATCGTAGCCCCCGAACTGGGTCTGAACGTCGTTCCAACTGAACGGCGTGGGCTCGATTTCAAGCGACCCGGCATAGAAGCCCACCGCTTCGGAGAGCGATCCGACGGCGATCACTTCGACCCCTTCGACCACGGCGGCCTCCTGGGCGTTGGCGTGGGGGACAACGACTCCGCGGCGACCCTCGTCGCGGGCGGCGATCGCCATGGCGAGCACGCCCCGGACGGGGCGAACCGTGCCATCGAGCGCCAGCTCGCCGACGGCGGCGTGCGAAGCGAAGCGATCGGACGAGAGTTGATCGCTGGCGGCGAGCATGCCGAGTGCGATGGGGAGGTCGACGGCGGCGGCCTCCTTGGGGAGTTCCGCCGGGGAGAGGTTGATGACGACCCGCTCGATGGGACGATTGAAGCCGGTGTTGACGAGGGCCCGTTCGGTACGGTGAATGCTTTCTTTGACCGCCGTTTCAGCCAGCCCGACGAGGATTGTCTTGGGCAGGGTCGCCTTGGAGATATCGACCTCGACCTCAACCGGGAGGGCCTGGATTCCGAACAGCGAGTAGGAGCAGAGTTTCGCCAACATGGGTGGTTCCTGAGTGGTTTTTGTTTGGTTCCAATGCGTGCACAAACGGTAATCGCATATATATACATATGCAAGTATTTTAGTGTTTTTTTGTTCTTATGTGAATGTCTGGGATTTTTTGGACGAAGTGCTGATTTATCTGGAAAAATGATGGTTTTGATTCGGCCGAGGCCCGGAGCGGCTCAACCTGTGAGTCGGGGGCGGCGGTGTGTTTGCCCCGAGAGATCGGGCGAGTTTTTGTGCCGAGTGGATCGGAACAAGGTGGGGCGATGGCGAACGTCGGTCGAGGGCCGCGACCAGCAAGATGATCTGTGCAGCAGTGGCGACTCCCGGGAGGCACCGGGGACTTGGCAGACCGGGGCCAAACTCGCGTCGCGCAGCGGTTGCCTGTGGCCGGAGTGCGGCTGTGAATCTTCAGCCGGGGTGCAATCCCAGGTCGGCCTGGGCGAGCAGGGGGCCCGATGTGGACCAGCGCAAAAAGATCTCGCGGAGCGACTGACAGCCACTGCGTGTGCGGAGTTCCGCGAGGGTCCCTTCAGCCACCAGTCGGCCCTGGTGCAGCAGGCCGAAGCGGTCGCACAGTCGCTCGGCTTCCTCGAGATGGTGCGTGCAGAGGATGACCGACTTGCCCTCGGCCTTCAGCAGTTCAATGAACTCGATGATGACCTGGGTTCCCAGCACATCGAGCCCCAGCGTGGGCTCGTCGAGGAGCATGATGGGCGGGGAATGAATGAGCGCGCGGGCGAGGTTGACGCGTTGTTTCTGGCCGGTGCTCAGTCCGGCGCAGTGCCGGTCGAGCAGTGGGGCCAGACCGAGCAGCCCGGTGAGCCGGGTGAGCTGAGCCTGGGCGGCACTGGGGGGCACGTCGTAGAGGTCGGCGAAGAAGAGCAGCACTTCGCGAACGGTCAGGTGCTGATACAGGCCGGTTCCTGCCGCGACGAGCCCGACCCGGCGTTTGACTTCATCGGGATGTTCGCGCGAGCGGAAGTCGGCGATGGCGGCGTACCCGGCGGTGGGGGTCAACAATCCCAACAGCATCCGCAGGGTGGTCGTTTTCCCAGCGCCGTTGGGGCCCAGCAAGCCGTAGACCTCACCGGCCGCAACGCGAAACGAGACCCCATCGACCGCCCGCAACTCGCGGCCATTCGGGAGTTCGAAGACTTTCGTCAGGTCGTGGACGGCGATCATGACGTGGGGGGCTCAAGCCGAGCGAACAGGCCCGGCACGGGAGGATCAGGCTAAAGAGCCGTGTGCCTCGGGAAAGAAGCGGTGTGGCCGAACGGGCTTCGCCAGGTCACTCGTCGTCCTGGGGCTCCTCGGACGTGGGGAGCGGATCGTGGCGGATGGAGTTCCA
Organism: uncultured Planctomycetaceae bacterium; assembly: GCA_903898975.1. Taxonomy (GTDB): domain Bacteria; phylum Planctomycetota; class Planctomycetia; order Planctomycetales; family Planctomycetaceae; genus UBA10511. Next base: position 844 of record CAIUHT010000548.1, on the reverse strand, counting down.
GACCTGGAGGGCCCACGCCTTGTCGGTGGCGGAAGGGATGAGAACGGTCAGCACCAGCGCCTGGCCGTCGACCGCGGCGCGGCCGGTCAGCTCCCAATACGGTTCGTCGGCATCGTCGTGGCGGGTGAAGCTGGCCACGCCCAGGACGTGGGGTTGCCCTGCCAGTGGATACGACTCGGCGTTGCTCCCCGGGGCGGGGCCCGGCGACCCGCCGGTCGAGGCCTCACCCTCTTCATGCTCCAGAGCTGTAAGCGCTTCGAGCAGCTCCTCGCGGTCAACAGGCTGACCATCCTGTGCGGAGAGCGACAGAACCGCGGTCCAGACCTGGCGATCGGCATCGAGGGCGCCCCAGTTGCCGTCGGCGTCCTCGGTTTCGGCGAGAGACCCGGGGAGCTCGATGCTCCACTGGCCAGGGAGCCTGGTTCGGAGGGTTCTACGACGATATCCAACCTTGGGCTGCGAGTCCGGCACCTGCCCGGCAAACTCGCGGACAGTTTCGGCGATGCGGGTTTCGATCTCGTCGGCCGACTCGTCTTCCTCAAGCAGGTCGAGCACCTCGGCCCATTCCCGCCAGGGAAAGGGGAGCGTGGGGTCAAGCGCATACGCAGCGGCGAGATCGTTGTGAATATCGAGCAGCAGTTCGCCTTCCGCGTCATCCATGGGGGCCCGCCAGCAGACCTGCTCCCACATCCGGCAGAGGGCCCGGTTGAGCAGCATGGAGGCAGAGTGTCCGTCTTCCCACCAGGGAAAGATATCGATGCCCGCCGAGGGGTCGACAGCCACCCGCTCGACCCATTCCAGCGAGCGCGGACCCAGGGGGGTCAGGATAGCGCCCGGATGGAGG
>CAIUHT010000547.1 GCA_903898975.1 uncultured Planctomycetaceae bacterium | reverse complement strand
GCTGGTGGTTGAGGTGGGCGACCCGCAGCCGGTGGGGGCCGAGGAGTTCCAGCAGGGCCCGAAACAGGGCGGTGCTGTCGCCCCCGCCTGAGAGAGCCAGCAGGAGGGGCCCGTTCGCGACGCGGTGGTGCCGCAGGCTGTGGCGGACGGAGTCGAGCAGCAGCGTGACCTTCGTGGGGGAATCCCGCATGGTTGACCGTCGAAGCTGTCGTGATAAACTGCGGGGGTGTGGTAAAGAGCGGGGTGCAGCGTCCGGGTTGCCCATGTGAGCCGGCTGTGATCACCCGTGTCTGAACCACGAATCCCTGTGAACGAAGTCTCTGCGGGTTGTTTCCTCTGGGTTTTCCCCCAGGCGAGCTGCGGGGTTCGGACCCAGGGGCGTCTCGGTCGTCAAACAAGCCGAGAAGCAGTGCCTAAGTGAACAGACCTCTCGCCCCCCGCCTCCCTGTGCCGCAGCCAGCCACACGACAGTCCGCCGACTGGCTGTCGTCTGCCGGGCTGCGAACGGTGCTGGAATCGCTGAAAGCGATCCTGGTGCTGTGCCAGACCCTGCTCATCCGAGGGATGATCGGCCATTGCCGGTGCAGAGTCGAGGGAAGTGGCGGTGAGTTGGGAGAGGTCTCGGCAAGCCGCCGCCGGAGCGTTGCTTCGGAGAGGGGGGCGTTCCCGATGCGACCACAGTTTCCCAAACCGTTTGGCGAAATGTCCAGATTGGGGCACTGGCCGCAGATCGACCAGGTCGAGAGTTGGGTCAGCCAGCTGGAGGTGGCTGCCGACGGATCGACGGGTGGGCTGCCAGTGGCTGTTCCGAGCTGGCTGCCGCGCACTGCCGCACTGCACTTGACGACCGCGCCAGGGGGTCTCCCTGCGCCTTGCCGCCCCGGTTTCCCGACCTGCCAGCAACCCGTCACCTTGGCAAGCATGCCAGATCGGGCCGAGATATGGCACCTGAAACTGTCGGTTTGATTGCGGTCGTGACCGCCGTTGTGGGCGGAGTGGTGGGCTGGCTGGCGGAACGGCTGTTGCGTGGGGCGGCGTACCAGGGACGCGCGCAGATTCTCGAGCAGGCGCGCGTCGAGGCCGATTCGCTGCTGAAGTCGCGCGAGCTGGGGGCCAAGGAAGAGCTGCTCAAGCGGCGGGAAGAGATCGAGAAAGAGCTGGGCACCCTGCGCGAGGGGCTGCGCGACCAGGAGAAGCGGCTGGAACGGCGCGACGCGCTGGTGACCGAGCAACTGCAGGACCTGGGGAAGAAAGAGCGGCTGCTCGAACTGAAGCAGAAGAAACTGACCGAAGAGACCGCGGCGATCGAGGCACGTTCGAGCGAACTGGAAAGCGTGCTGAGAAACCAGCGGGACTCGCTCGAGCGGATTTCGGGCCTGGATGCCGAGCGGGCCCGCGCGATGGTGCTGGAGCGCTGCGGGCAAGAGCTGAAGAGCGAGACCGGCGCGCTCATCCTGAAGCACGAGCAGGAGCTGAAGCAGAACTCCGACCGGCTGGCCCGGGAGATCATCGGGATGGCCGTGCAGCGGTATGCGGCGGCCCACACCTCGGAGACGTCGGTTTCTTCGATCGACATTCCCAACGACGATGTGAAGGGGCGGATCATCGGCCGGGAAGGTCGCAACATCCGCGCGTTCGAGAAGGCGACGGGGGTCGATGTGATTGTCGACGACACCCCGGGCGTGGTGATTGTCTCGGCTTTCGACGCGGTGCGGCGGGAGACCGCCAAGCTGGCCCTGACGAAGCTGATCCAGGATGGGCGGATTCACCCCAGTCGCATCGAGGAGATTGTGCAGGAAACGCGGCGGGAGATTGACGCCCAGATTCGCCGCTCGGGACGCGAAGCCGCACAGGAGGTGGGGGTGCATGGGCTGCACGAGAAACTGGTGGAGTTGATGGGGCGGCTGAGTTTCCGGACGAGTTACAGCCAGAACGTGCTGCGGCATTCGGTGGAAGTCGCGTACCTGACGGGGCTGCTGGCCGAGCAGTTGAAGCTCGACGGGAACCTGGCCCGCCGCTGCGGTTTCCTGCACGACATTGGCAAGGCGGCCGACCACGAGATGGAAGGGGGGCACCCGGCGGTGGGGGCGGAACTGCTGAAACGCTACGGCGAATGTGCCGAGGTCGTTCACGCCGCCGCGGGGCACCACGATGACATCCGAGTCGACTACATCTACACGGTGCTGGTGGCGGCCGCCGATGCGATCTCGGCCGCCCGTCCCGGCGCCCGGCGGGAGAGCCTCGAGCGATACATCAAGCGGCTGGAGGAACTCGAGACGCTGGCCTGCGGATTCCCCGGGGTGGAGCAAGCCTTCGCAGTCCAGGCGGGGCGGGAGATCAGGGTGGTTGTCAACCCGAAGGTGGTGAGTGACCGCGAGGCGGCCCGCCTCTGCCGGGATATCGCCCAGGCCATCGAGGATGCCCTGACCTACCCGGGCGAGATCAAGGTGAACGTGCTGCGGGAAACCCGGCACAGCGAGACCGCCCGCTGAGGCAAGCGGAGGGGCAGGCGGGCGAGCGGACGGGCGGGCGGGCGGGTGCTCACGCCCTCGGGGAGTCGAGGCTCTCGAGGAACTGGGCGATGGCGGCGAGCATGGGGGCCGACGCCACCAGTGGCGGGTCGTTGTGGCCGCAGTGGGGCAAGGTGACGAAGCGACTGTGTCGCCAGGCGGGGCTGTGGTGTGGTCCCAGTCGCCAGAGGTCGAGCGCCAGGCCGAGCGGCACGAGGCGATCGAGTTCCCCATGCATCTGCAGGACGGGGCACTGGAGCTGGCCGATGAACTGGTCTGACGGGTACCAGCGACGGGGGATGAGCCAGCGGAGCCAGGGATGGTTGTTTCGCGCGACCGCCGCCAGGCTGGGAAAAGTGGACCTCAGGATGAGGCCGCGGGGGCCCAGGCCGACCTGCTGAAGTTCGACCGCCAGTCGCAGGGCGACGGCGCCGCCGAGCGATTCGCCGTAGAAAACGAGCGCTTGCGCGGGCCAACCGAGCGAATCGACCGCAAACTGCCAGATGCCGCGGGCATCCTGGGCCAACCCCGGTTCCGAGGGGCGGCCCGGGTTCTCGCCATAGCCGCGGTAGTCGCAGAGGAGGACCTGCGCACCACTGGCGGCGAGCATTCGCAGTTCCGGGAGGCGAAAGCCGCGGTGTCCGCCCCG
>CAIUHT010000546.1 GCA_903898975.1 uncultured Planctomycetaceae bacterium | reverse complement strand
GGCGCGGCCCGAGCCCGCCCTCCCGTGCGAGAGCCTCGACGCCTGGACACGTCCCGCACGCCGCGAGCCCGATCCCGTCGAGCTCGGCCTGGCTCACCTTGCCGCCGTACCCACGCGTTTTCTTCGCAGCCTTCAGCCTCTCCCGATTCGCCCCCCAATTCGTCCCCCTCCCGCGAAGCGGCCCCCAGTGGCGGCTCCCCGGCCGCACCGGTCTCCGCCCGTTCCGCCCCCTCCACTGAGCCCACATTCTTCCGCCGCCTCTCGACCCTCCTCTGGTTTCTCCCGGTGCTGCTCCTGCTGGTTCTGCAGGTTCGCTTTCCGCAGATCGTCGATCCCCAGGTCAACGATTCGTTCAACGTCGACTGGGGTGGCCGGAATGTCATCTACCAGTACACCCAGCGCATCACGGCCGCCGACCGCAACCTCACACCCCTCGATCGGGCGATCCCGGAAATCCCCACCGACAATCTGCTGGTGTTCCTCGGTCCCAGTCGCCCGCCCACTCCCGCTGAACAGCAACAACTCTCGCTCTGGATTCAATCGGGGGGCCGCGTCCTCTATGCGGCACCACTCGCCAAACCCCAGACCACGTTGCCGTTCCTGTCGTGCGAAGTCCGCGCCTTCAGTGATCAGCCCGCCAACCCCATCCAGGCGGCATTCCCCAGCCTGGTCCCGATGCCCCCCCCCGAACTCCCGCCGGAGGTCGCCGACACCACGGGCGAGTTGAGCTTCGATTCGGTCGACTGGCAGAGCTTCGGCCACCTGGTGTCGACCGGACCCCAACCGACTCGGCGCTGGCTGACAAACACCAGTGGACTGCATGCCGCCGAATGGACACTGGGCCAGGGACGACTGCTGCTGGTGTCGTCCGATTATCTCTTTTCGAACGCCTCGCTGGCGCAACGCGACAAGCGAAACGGCGTGCTGGCGATTCAACTGCTGGAACTCGCGGGGCGACCACTCGACGCCGCCGCCGCGGGCGCGCACCCGCCCCGCGTGGTGTTCGACGAATCGCTGAACGTGACCGGCGCGCCCCGTACGGTGGCCCTGCTGCTGACCCCCCTGTTGCGGCCCCTCACGCTGCAGGCGATGCTGCTGTGGTGGCTCTTCGCCTGGCAGGGGAGCCAGCGCTTCGGCCGCGCCCTGCCCCCGGTCCTCACGTTCCGCCGCCGCATCAGCGATCACACCGACGCCCTGGGCAATCTTTACTGGCGTTCGGGCAACGCGCTCCGCCCCCTGCAGGCGTACATGACGCAACTCTTCAACGACCTGAAACTGACCGGTCGCCAGGTCACGCCGCAACGGCTGCAGACGCTCTCGGCGAAGAGTGGTGTCGAGGTCGCCGAGATCGAGCGACTGCTGTCGCTTCCGAACGAAGTGGAACGCCAGGCCGCGGTGCTGCCCGCCGATGCCGCCCGCATGATCCGCCGCCTCGCCCGCCTGCGAAAAACGGTCGAACAGTAGCGGTCGACGTCACGTCCAGCAAGCGGGGGTCAACCGCCACGGCCCACGCGTTACCGCGCCGGCCGACGATGCTGCCAAACCGGCGCGACAACATCCGCCCCCGCCGCGGACACCCAACGTCGCGGCATCCTCGCCCCGGCTTGCCGGTGCCTGAACTGCTGCTGAAAACTGCGTGTCCCCTCGCTGTGTGCCCGCGCAGCCATCGCACCGGGCACGATCGACCGCGACGACCAGCGTCCGCTTCCAAGCTCCCCGGGCTCGCGACTGGCCGCGATTGGGCGCGACGTCGACTCAACATTCCGCGACTCTGCCCAAATCGTTACAGTGCGGCTGCGTCGCCGTTCCCTGTCGAAGTGTCCGGCGGCCCACACGCGGGCGGGATCATCCCGCTCGACGATTCTCTGTTCCTTGTCCTTTCTCAGCCTGTTGCATGTCCCAGCCAGTTCGCATCGCCATCATCGGGGCGGGAGCCGTCGCCGATTATCACCACGTGCCCGGCATTCGCCTCGATCCGCGGGCCCGCCTCGTCGCCGCCTGCGACCCGAACGAGCAGCTGCTGCAGCAGCGGAAGTCCGACTGGAACATCACGAAGACCACGACCGACTTCCGCGCGATCGCCAATGACCCCGAGATCGACGCGGTCATCATCTGCACCCCCAACGACACCCATCACCCCATCGCCCTTGCCTGCCTCGAAGGGGGCAAGCATGTCATGTGCGAGAAGCCCCTCGGGCTCAACTTCGCCGAATCCCAGGCGATGTACCAGGCGGCCCAGTCGCGCGGCCTGCGGCACATGACCGCCTTCACGTACCGCTTCGCCCCGTCGATGCGGTACCTGCGGCACCTGCTCTACACCGGGGCACTGGGTGTCCCCAGGCACTTCCGCAGCCAGCGGTTCCTGGACTGGCCCGAGACCAGCTGGGGCTGGCGGCAGTACAAGAAAAACGCCGGTGCGGGCGACCTGTTCGACATGACCATCCACCGCATTGACTATGCCCAGGACCTGATGGGGCGGATGACGTCGATCACCGGGGCTGTCGCGCAGTTCGTGCCCCGCGACAAGACTCCCGCCGGGGTCCCCTGCCCCCCTTCCGAAGTCGATGACTGGTCGGCCCTGATCTGCCTCTTCGATCGTGGCGGAGTGGGCGTGCTCGAGGGGACGACCCTCGCCAAGGGTTACCACTTCGATGGCTTCGGACACGACTGGGCCGAGGTGAATGGCAGCGAGGCCTCGGCGGTCTACCAGCTCAAGGAACCCAACACCCTCCTCATCGGTCGCCACGGGCAGTCGCTCGAGAAGATCCCGGTCCCCCCCGAGTTCCTGGTCTGGCCAGGCAGCCCGCGCGACCCCAGCCAGGGGGTCCCCAGCACCGTGTTCCGCTACGACCTCGCCTGGGAGTTTGTCTCGGGCATTGTCGAGGGGCGCGACTGTGTGCCCGGGTTCGACCACGGGGCCTCGGCCCAGGCGGTCGCCGACGCGGTGCTTGACTCGTTCGAACGCCGGTCGTGGGTGCAGGTGCCCACACTTTCCTGAGGCAACTGGTTCCCCGCGGACCAGCCCGCGGCAGGCAACGCTCTCTTGCCACCGGGTCCGCTTGGGCCCGGTGGCACTTTCCTTTTGGAGACCGCCCCCCCCATGACATCCGAAGAACTCAAGCAGCGCCAGGCCCCGCTCAAGGCCCGGTACAAGGAAGACCCCGCCGCCGCCCGACAGACCATGCGGGTTGAAGGGACGCTCGATCCCGTCCACCTGCGCTGTGAACTCCCGGCACGGACCGGCCCCCTGCGGCCCGGCCTGCACCCGGCGACAGGCGGGACTGGCCACGACGCCTGCTCGGCCGACATGCTGCTCGAAGCCCTGGCAGGCTGCGCCAGTGTCACCCTGCTGGCGGTCGCCACTTCGCTGGGCATCCCGGTCGAGAGTGGCCGGGTTGTCGCTGAGGGAGACCTCGACTTTCGTGGCACCCTCGGGGTCAGCCGCGAGGTCCCGGTCGGCTTCGAGTCGATCCGCCTCAAGTTCGCGCTCACCCCCCTTCCCTCCGCCGAGCAGATCGGCACGCTGGCCAAGCTCTGCGAGCGGTATTGCGTGGTGGCCCAGTCACTCAAGACCCCCATCACCATCTCGATCGCCTGAGAGTTGGCGGCTGCCAGGTCGCCAGCGGCTGCCAGGTCGCCATCGCCTGCTTGAAAACAGTTGGTCGAAATCCGGCGCGTGGCCGGGCCGACCGCCGGGGGTACTGCGTGTGGCGGGCAGGCGGCTCAAGGCTTGCGGTGCGCAGCAGGTGCCGCATCATCCACGGATGTGTCTGGCACACGCGGCTCCGATGGGAAGACCTGGCGGGACGTCGCGACGGGGCAATGCTTCGACCATTCCCCCCCTGCCCTTGCACCTGTCTGCACTGGCTAACGGCAGAACTGGCCAAAAGCTGAACTGGCCAAAAGCAGAATTGGCCAAAAGCAGAATTGGCCAAAAAACAAAACCGGCCCCCGCAACATGGTCGTTGCGGG
>CAIUHT010000545.1 GCA_903898975.1 uncultured Planctomycetaceae bacterium | reverse complement strand
GTGGGACCCAAGAGTCAGGAATGACGCCGAATGATTTCCTGACAGTCCCAAAGAGAGCGACGGCAGCCCGACAACCCCAGCGGAAACTCCCAAACAGCCCCGGGGCCAAAAGCCTGTTGCAAAGAGGTTGACGGAGTCGGGTTGTGGAACCGTTCCACCGTTGGTTTGCGAGCGCCCAGGCGACCCGGCACAAACATCATGATCCGGAGCGGTGCTTCCCGGAAACGAACAGCCTCTCAACGAAATGATTCCGTCAGCATTCACTCGAAATCGACTGAGACGTACCCAGAGGCTCCAGAGTCATTTCATCGGGCGCCGCTGCTAGCCGGTTGCAAAAACCGCGTCCCCAAGCATTCCATTTTCAGTCATTTTGACTTCAGTCGTTTTGTCTTCAGTGCCGAGGGTGGGAGTCGAACCCACACGCCTTTGAGGGCGCCGGATTTTGAATCCGGTGCGTCTGCCATTCCGCCACCCCGGCAAACTTGCCGCCCAGCCAATCGACCGCCCCTCGCGGGCCAGCCAAACCGCTGCAGCGGCTCCAATCGTACCGCCAAACGCCCCACGTTTCCAGTTGCCGAACGGGGCTATCCCGCTCCTTGCCCCCGGGCACTCCCTCCCACGCACGCCCTCCCGCAACAGCCACTGAGGCCCACCCCTCAGCTCGCCATCAGCGCCTCAATCTCGTCCGCCTCGATCGGAATATCGACCATCAGGTCAATCGGTGCCGACTCGGTCACCAGGATGTCGTTCTCCAACCGCACGCCAAACCCCTCTTCCCGCAGGTAAAGAGCCGGCTCACACGTCAGCACCCAGCCCGGGGCAATCGGGGCCGCAGGGGCCCCCACATCATGCACATCCAGCCCCAGGGGATGGGCCACCCCGTGCATGAAGTACTTCCGCAGCAGCGGGGCGTCGGGGTCCTGTCGGGCCACCTCCTCGGCTTTCAGCACCCCCAGCTCAATCAGCTCCCGCTCGGCCAGCCGCTCGGTCAACTGCCGCAGGTCCCGCGTCGTCTTCCCCGGGCGCATCTGCTCGACCACCCCCCGAAAGATCCGCAGCACCGCGTCGTACACCTGCCGCTGCCGAGGGGTAAACCGCCCCGACACCGGAATCGTCCGCGTCAGGTCGGCGTTGTACTGCCCATACGCCGAGGCGACGTCCAGCAGCAGCAGCTGCCCCGCCTCGCACACCTGGTCGTTCACGTTGTAGTGCAGCACGCAGTTGTTCGCGCCGGTCGCGATGATCGGGTTGTACGCGAAGCCCCCCTTGTGCCGCAAAAACTCGTGCGCCAACTCCGCCTCGACTTCGCACTCGTTCACCCCGGGCTTCACAAACTTCAGCAGTCGCCGAAACCCCAGCCCCGTGATCTGGCACGCCGTGCGCAGCAGTTCCAGCTCCTGGGGCTGCTTCACCACCCGCAGGGCCGCCACCAGCCGGGCCAGCCGCCGGTACTGATGCAGCGGATACTGCCGCTGGCACGCCCGCAGAAACCGCAGCTCCCGGGTCTCGACTTCGTCGGCGGCCCGCGCGTGCTCGTTCGTGTTCAGCCACACCTGCTCGGCTTCGCACATCAGCGACCGAAACACCGTCGGAAACTCCGCCAGCCACTTCACGGTTCGAATCCCCGAGATCCCCGTCGCCTCGGCTTTCGACAGCTTGTGCCCCTCCCAGATCAACGCCAGCTCGTTCGGCTCCCGCACAAACAGGATCTCGCGGTGCTTCTCCTCGTAGGCGTCGGGAGCCAGCACCAGGATGCTCTCTTCCTGCAGAATCCCCGTCAGGTAGAACAGGTCGGCGTTCTGCACGTGGGGCAGCGAGCCATCCGCGTTCGTTGGCAGGATGTCGTTCGCATTCACCACCACCACCGACTTTGGCGGCAGCAGCCCCCGCAGACGCTCCCGGTTCCCAACAAACAACTGCGGATCAATCGCGATCGGCTTCATGCTCTCTCACACGCCCAGCCCCGGGGGGCTGCGGCTCAAGTCAGGACGGATTACCCACGGGCCCCCAGGCCCACTACGCCAGGATCGGTTCAATCACCCGGCCCGCCACATCGGTCAACCGGAAATCCCGCCCCTGGAAGCGATACGTCAGCTTCAGGTGATCGATCCCCAGCAGGTGCAGAATTGTCGCGTGCACGTCGTTGATGTGCGTCCGGTTCTCAACCGCATGATACCCCAGCTCATCGGTCGCTCCGTACGACATCCCCCCGCGAATCCCGCCCCCCGCCAGCCACAGGCTGAAACCCGCCAGGTGGTGGTCCCGCCCATCCCCCTGCGCCATCGGCGTCCGCCCGAACTCGCTTCCAAACACAACCAGGGTCTCGTTCAGCATTCCCCGCTGCTCCAGGTCGGTGATCAGCGCCGCCGCCCCGCGGTCCACCTCCGCCGCCGTCCCCTGCGAGTGCGCCTTCACCGCCCCGTGATGGTCCCAGTCCCGGTGATACAGCTGGATGAACCGGCAACCCCGCTCCGCCAGCCGCCGCGCCAACAGGCAGTTCGCCGCAAATGTCCCATCTCCCCCCTTCGTCCCGTACAGGTCCAGCACGTGCTGGGGCTCATCCTTCAGGTCGACCAGTTCGGGGACCCCCGCCTGCATCCGGAACGCCATCTCGTACTGCGCAATCCGCGTCGCAATCTCCGGGTCATCCAGCTGCTCGTTCGCCAGCCGGTTCACCTGGTTCAACGCCGTCACCAGGTCCTCCTGCCGCCCCCGGTTCACCCCCGGCGGATTCCCCACGTACAGCACCGGGTCCCCCTTGCTGCGGAACTCCACCCCCTGGAACCGGCTCGGCAGGAATCCCGAGTGCCATTGCCGGGCCGCAATCGGCTGCTTCTGCCCGAAGTTCCCCGTCGAAACCATCACCACGAAGCCCGGCAGACTGTCGGTCTCGGCCCCCAGCCCGTACTGCAGCCACGCCCCCATCGACGGCCGCCCCGCCACCATCGTCCCCGTGTTCATCAGCGTGTGCGCGGGATCGTGGTTGATCGCCTCGGTGTACATCGAGCGGATCAGGCACATCCGATCGGCACACCGCGCCCCCAGCTCCGGCCAGATCGAACTGAACTCCAGCCCCGACTCCCCGTATTTCTTGAAGTCGTGCTGCGGTGCGAAACAGTTCAGCTTCGCCCCCTGCAACTGCGCGATCTGCTGCCCCTTGGTGATCGACTCGGGCATCGGCTGACCGTGCAGCTCCCGCAGCTTGGGCTTGTTGTCCCAGGTCTCCAGGTGGCTCATCCCCCCGGCCATGTACAGCCAGATCACCCGCTTGATCCGCGGGGTGTGATGCCGCTCCTTCAGCACCGGCCCCCCATCCGTCGCCGGTCCCGCCCCCCAGGCCCGCCCCCCCGCAGTCTGCTCCCGCAGCATCGAGCCCAGCGCCAGCGCACCCAGCCCGCTCGACGCCTGTCGCAGAAACATCCGCCGCCCATCAGCCACGCGGCCACCCGCCATCCAGGAACGCTCGGCATTCATCGGGACACCTTCCAGCAAAGCAGAACCACCCACGGCCAACACGCCACTCACACTGCTGACACAGTCACACTGCGCACACAGTCACACCGCTCACCAACATCTCCACCACCACACCCGCTGGCCTGCGACTCACCCTCCCGCCACCAGCCCCCACACTTCACCTCAGTTGCGGGTAATCGTCTCGTGCAGATTCAGAATCAGCCGCGTCACGCTCGTCCATGCCGCCAGCTCGGCTGGATCGCTGTTCGCCGGGATGGGGGTCGACCCCACCGCCAGCAACGCCCGCGCCGACTCCGGCTCGGCCTGGTACTGCGCCCGATGCCGCTCCAGCAACTCCAGCAGCACGGCCTGCTCCGCCCCCCGCGGTGCACGATTCAACGCCCGCTCGAACGCCCGTTGCAGTCGCTCGACCGCCGGCACCCCCGGCTGTTCCAGCAACTGCTGCGCGAACACCCGGGCCGCCTCGACGTAACTGGGGTCATTCAGCAGCACCAGCGACTGCAGCGGCGTGTTCGACCGCACTCGCTCGGCGGTGCACTCCTCCCGACTCGGGGCGTCAAACGCCAGCAGGCTCGGGTGCAGGTACTGCCGCTGCCAGTGCGTGTACAACCCCCGCCGATACAAATCCTCGCCCGCACTGTTCTGCCACTCGCGCATCGGGAAGTTGAGGTACGCCCAGTAACCGGCGGGCTGATACGGATTCACGCTCGCCCCTCCAACCCGCCGCTTCAACAGCCCCGACACCGCCAACGCGTTGTCACGCACCAGTTCCGCATCCAGCCGGAACCGCCCCTGGTGCCCGAGCCAGCGGTTGAACGGATCCCGCTCCCGATGCCCCGCCGGCGGAATCGAAGACTGCCGGTACGCCCCGCTCGTCACCACCTCCCGAACCATCTGC